>NZ_JAOQJL010000040.1:9507-32536 GCF_025566965.1 Blautia ammoniilytica
ATGCGGAAGAAGCAGACATATTGAATGTAGCATTATTTGGATTTACGGCGAAAGCATGGAGAGAGGCAAATCCTGAACTTGCGAAGAAAAACAATGTCAGGGATTTTGCAACAATTAATGAATTAACAGTTCTATCCAATCTGGAATCACATAATGCACAGATGCTGCGTGAAGGAAAAGAAAAAGGAGAAAGATTCAAAATATTACAAGAGATTGCTGAATATCAGCTGAATGTCTTGAATGCAGCTGAAGAGATCAAAATGATAGAGAGTGATAGAGCACTGCCAGAGGTATGAACCGGGTGAGCATTTTTCATATGTCAGTGCATTTTATAAAAGTTGAATTGCCATTATCGTTGCCAAAAGACAATAGTATATCATCGCCAATGGCGATGATAATGGCAATGATCATAATTCAGTTGTCGCAAATTTTGCGACAACTGCTTCTGATGGAAAAGTATATCAGGTAGAACATTATAATTTTGATATGATCATATCAGTAGGATATCGGGTAAAATCTCGCAGAGGTGTAGAATTCCGAAGATGGGCAAATGATATTTTAAAACAATATATTCTTAATGACTACGCAATAAATGCAAAACGTTTAATTGCCTTGGAGAAAACGGTAGATATCCAGACTAAAATGTTAGCGTGTACATTGGAAGTTGAAGAAGAGGATATATTGAAGGCAGTAAGTCTATACACAGAGGCACTGACGTTGTTGGATCAATATGACCATCAAACGATTGAAAAACCAGAAGGAAATCAACCAATATACAGAATTACATATGATGAATGTTGCGCCATGGTAAATGCTATGGAGGATACGTTTCATTCAGAGGTTTTCGGTGTGGAAAAAGAGAAAGATAAGTGACGGTTCATTGGTGGCAATAACATTGATGATTGCTGAATCAGATCCTGTAGAAAAAGATATCATGGTTAATTTGGTTATAAATTTATTAACATTATAAATTCGGGAGATATTAGTAAAGAGGGATACAATGAATATCGAAGCATACAATCTGGATTCGCTGCGCAGGTTAGTACGAAAATTAGAAAAAAATAAAAATTTAACAATTAAATGATGCGAATATTTCATATGCTTCCGAGGATGTTTTTGCGGAACTTATTGAAAGGAAAAAGATATCACTGTGACCTGTCGGCTTCTTATAATATCGGGGCGAGATATTTTATCCGAGAACTTTTAAAACCCCTTCCGGCAACGGAAAGGTCTTTACTGGAGGCAAAAGTCCCTTCTGTAAAGCATAGAACCTTATGTGTTTATGCTGACTTAAGAAAACTTCATCTGCAAATGGAGATCTTAAAAGCAGTATAAACACAGGCAGATATACAGCGGATTACCTGTAATGTGGGAGCCTGCCGTATCCGGCATGGAAAAAGCACATAACTGTGCAGACCTAAGTTACAGGCGTATCCGCCGATATTCAGTCTGACGCCTAAAGCGTCTGGAAGCACGTGACTTTAGACATGTGAGGTTCGCTACTATCAATTCATTGTATATAAAAGAGCAGATGCAATTGTATCAGGACAGCACAGAAGCCACTATGGCGAGGTTGCAGGACTTTTAACAATTGTAGGAGAAATAAAAGAAAATATAGGAATTTGACATCCTCGGGAGCACTCTGCGTTACGCAGAGTCTTCCTCAGGAGCGCATTGCACCGTCAACTGACAGGATTTCTCCTGTGACGTAGCTGGCCATATCACTTGCCAGGAACAGAAATGCATTAGCGACATCTTCAGCTTCACCCATTCTGCGCAAAGGAATCCGGTTGATCAGCGGCTGGATCATTTCTTTTGGGAGTGCGGCTACCATATCGGTTCTGGTGATTCCAGGAGCTACAGCATTCACACGGATATGGAAAGGCCCCAATTCCCTGGCAAGAGACCAGGTAAGACCATTCACTGCATATTTGCTGGTTGGGTAGGCAACCCCGCTGGGCTGTCCACAGATACTTACCATGGAGCTGGTATTCAAAATACAGCCGCCGCCCTGCTGTTTCATGATCTCTACCACCGGAAGGATCCCGTTCATTACAGCATTTACATTCAGATTCATGATTTTGGAAAAATGCTCAGCAGTATATTTATCAATAGATACACTGTCAGAAATGCCAGCATTGTTTACCAGAATGTCAATTCTGCCATATTTATCTTTGATTTTGGATATTTCAGCTGTCATGGCATCTGCATCCGTCAGGGTTGGCCATGCACCGGAAACTTCCCAGTTCTCATTTTTCTCTTTTAAGGAAGCAATCGCTTTTGTTACTGTTTCCTGCCGGGAGCCGAATAATACAACAGTTGCTCCATTTTGTAAAAATTTTTCTACCACAGCGTAGCCAATTCCACGAGTTCCACCTGTGACAATTGCGACTTTATTTTTTAACATAATTTATCACCTCATCTAAGATTTTTCTTGATTTTATTATAGTGGGTGCAGTTGGTGGACAGTCAATGTTAAATTATTCACAAAAAGTTTCATCTCAATTCCCTTTGACGAAATTGATTTCTGGTGAATTTTACAAATTTTATAGATTTCCTTTGGTGTACAAGGTATAATAAATAAAAAAAGCGTACACCAGGTGAACACTTTTGAGGAGATCAGGATGAGAATACAGGAAGTGATTCAAAAAACAGGTTTATCACGGCGGACCATTTATTATTATATTGATCAGAATATGATCACTCCCCGTGTCAATCCCACAAACGGATATCATGATTTTTCAGAAAAAGATATACAGAAGCTTTTTCTCATCCGTAAATTGAGAGAAGCAGATCTTCCGCTGGCAGATATCCGCTCTATATTGAAGCAGCCTCGCACAACGCCGTTTTACTTGCATAAGCAGTTGAATGTTTTACAGAAGCAGCTGATGTCTATCCAGAAGGCGATCAGTGAGATGGATCGTCTGACCAGTCAGCTGCCTGTTTGTCAGTCTCTGGATCAATTGACAGATATGCTTGAGGAAACCCATTTTCACCCAGATGATTCTGCCAGGTATCAGATGAAAACCAGAGATGCACAGCTGCTGGCCCAGTATCTTTGGATGACTTATCTTGACACACCTGTGACAGAATATCAGCAGTTTCTTTGGCAGAAGATCACTAATCATACTCTGGAACATGCGGAAACGGATCTGAAAACCATGTCACGGTATCTGCAATCTCTTTCGCCTGAGCAAATTGATGCAACCAACATTAATCAATATTTCCGTAACCAGAAAATCATTTCCCTGACAGAAGCAGAGTATCCGGATTTTGTAGAAGAATTGAAGCACTCCCTTCTTGCATTTGCGTCAGATCCATTGCAGCAGGAAAAATGGAATCTTCTGTACCAGCCGGTTATTCATCCGGTAGCACTTTTCTGTGTTTCATCCAGTGGATGGATGCGGGAATTTCATCCTGCATACCGACGCTATTACGAAAATACCCACACCTGCTGTCGCATGCTGAAACATTTTATGGACAGTCCACAGGGAAATGATCTGAAAAAAACTCTGGATAAGGCGCTTCATGGAAACTGTGATGTACGTACCGGGTATTATGGTGAACTGGAAGTAGCAGCAACCTTTCACAAAAGTATTTATGCGCTGCTGACGCCGGAAGAGATCCGAGCATTTCTGTCAGAGGAAGGAATACAAGGAAGTTGAATAACTGGAATCTGTGGTGGATTTCATTGTACGGTCACTGTTATCAGCAGATATGTTTTTATTGAGAAATTTTTACATTAATGTTAAAATAATAGAAAAAAACACGGAGGATTACATCATGAAGAAACTGAAAGTTAAAAAGGGCAGTACCTGTATGGCATGTCTGGAATGTGTACGTGCCTGTTCAGAGGCATTTTATAAGGAATTTGATCCAGACAAAGCATGTCTTCAGATTACAGAAAAAAAGACTGTTCGTCCAGTAGCATGTCCACAATGTGGAAAATGTGCAGAGGCATGTCCAGAAGGAGCGATCACACAGAACGCAAAAGGCGTATATATGATCAACAAGAAGAAATGTACTGGCTGCGGCAAATGTGCAGAAGCATGTCCGTTTGGTCTGATTGTAAAGACAGAAGGCAATCCGGCATCCAAGTGTATTGCCTGCGGTATCTGTGCAAAAGCATGTCCAATGGATGTACTTGAGGTTGTAGAAGAATAATTAAAAACTAAAAAAAATCAACGAGGCGCTTCCTCTGGAAATAACCAGGGCAGGCGCCTTGTTTTATAAATATTCTGGTATGACCAGAGAAGGCTTGCTTAAAGAGAGGAAAGACCTGTATAATAGAAAAAAAGAAATACAAAAGGACTAAAAAGGTTGAAGAAAGATTTTAGGAATATATACATATCAGATTATTTAAAGAACAGTCTGGTCCTTATCTCACAATGTGTGATGACTACTGTAACAGCGCCTATGGGATATGGGAAGACAACAGCCGTAAGCTGGTATCTGGCAAGAATGGAAAAAAAGAAAAACACAGATGTAATTAGGATCAGCACCTATTCTGACAGCCTGCCTGTTTTCTGGAAGAGTGTGCAAAGCGCTTTTTCCTATGCCGGCTATGATATGCTGGATGACTGCGAATGCCCTACAGATGAAGCGTCAGCAGCATTTTTATCAGATCTGTTCTGTCGTACCTTAAAAGGAGAAACGGACAGTTATATTTTTATTGATGATTTTCATTTGCTGGCAAACAGGAAGGCTGCGGATTATCTTGGAGAACTTGGCAGCAGGCTTCCGGAAAATGTACATTTGATCATATCCAGCCGTGAGCAGATTTTTTCTGACAGAATAGTTATCCGACTTGGACGAAATCTAAATCAGATCAGCTTGCGCCATTTGCGTCTGAACGAGAAGGAGCTGACGGTTTATGCGCAAAAATGCGGGATGGAACTAAGTGAACAGCAGCTGGATAAGCTGTTTAGATCCAGCGAGGGATGGTTTTCAGCTGTTTATCTGAATTTTTGCTATTTAGAGGAATACGGTACTTTTCCAGATAAAAAGGCAGATATTTATAAAATGCTTGTATCTACCATGATCCGGCCTTTAACTGAGACACAGCAGAATTTTCTGGCAGTGATGGGACTGGCAGATGAATTTACCGCAGAGATGGCAAGGACAGTTACAGACATGGAGAATGCAGAAGATATTCTTTCCTCTATGACAGAAAAAAATGCCTTTGTCAGCTATTTTGCAGACCGTGGTATTTTCCGCTTTCATCATATGATGAAGGAGTGCGCAGAGCAGCTGTTTTCATCATTTGGGAAGGAAAAGCAGACTCTGTACCTGAATCGCTATGGAGCCTGGTATGAAGATAAAGGGCTGTACATCCATGCCCTGTCTTCCTATAAGGAGAGCGGTAATTTTCATGCAATGCTTCAAGTGATACAAAAGGATGCAGGGATTTTGTTGGCATCATTGAAGCCAGAGACTGTGGAAGAGCTGCTTGTAGAATGCCCTGAGGAGATTTTAAAAGAACACCCCTTTGCTGTTCTGGTTCTGATGCGAAGTATGTTTAACTGGAAAAAGATTCCTCAAATGATGAAATTAAAGGAAATACTGCTTCAGTCGGTGGAAGAGCATACAGAAATGACCAGAGAAGAACGTGGAAATCTGTTAGGGGAATGCGATCTTATCTTAAGCTTTCTGATGTACAATGATATTTCCAAAATGAGCCAGCTGCATCGCAGCGCAAGCGCTCAGATGTCACGTCCTGCCATCAGTATTCAAAGTAATGGTGGATGGACGTTTGGTTCTCCGTCTGTCCTTATGATGTTTCACAGGGACGCAGGTAGCCTGGATCAGGAGTTGAAGGAAATGAATGAGTGCATGCCTCATTACTATAAGATTACCAATGGACATGGGCAGGGTGCGGAAATGCTGATGGCTGCAGAAGCAAAATATATGCAGGGACATATGGTGGATGCACAGATAGAACTGGAGCAGGTTTATTCGCATATCGAAGGAAACAATCAGGAAAATATAAGACTGTGCTGCGATTTTCTTGCATTAAGGCTGGCTCTTTTGGCAGGCTTTTCAGTCAGGCAGACCATAGAGCAAAGACGGGAAGAGATTCTTAAAAGGCATAATACAGCATGGCTGAATCTTTTTGACAGTGCATGTGGATATTATTATGCGTTAGCAGGTGTTAATGATCGGATTCCCTCTCTTTTTCGTGAGCATATGCTTTATCAGGTGAACTTTCTGGCACCAGGCAGGCCTATGATGGAGATGATCGAGAATCAGATTTATCTGACCCAGGGAGAATATATTAAGGTGATCGGGAAAAGTGAAAGCCTTTTAGAAATGTGCCGGAATTTTCATTATGGACTTGTAGCGATACATATTGAGATTCAGACAGCAGCAGCCTATGAGCAGCTTGGAAAGCGTGAAAAAGCCGGAAGGTGTATTTCGCAGGCCTTAAAGGAAGCGATTCCGGATCAGCTTCTGATGCCCTTTGCAGAGAATTATCCCTATATATCGGAGTTGCTGAGAGAAAGACTGCTGCTTGCAGAGAAGCGGCAGGAAAGCGGATCATATAAAGAAACGATGACATTTGCAGAAGCAGCCCCGGCAAAGGAAATGCAGTTTATCAAGCGGATTATAGGGATTGGAGAAGGCTTTGAACGGCAAAGGGAAATGCTTTGTAAAGAGGCAGCCTATCCTGCACAATTTGGTATTCTCACACAGCAGGAGCTGAGGATCGTAGAGCTGATGTCAGAACGGTTAACTAATAAGGAGATTGCGGTTCAGATGTTTTTATCTGAGGGAACCATCAAGCAATATATTAATCAGATTTATTCCAAACTTCATATTGAAGGGGATACCCGGATTAAAAGGAAAAAGCTTTTGGATCAGCTAAACATGTAATTAACCAATAGTTAATTGCTTTTCAGTAAGACTCACCGTATGCTTAATATATGATGAGTTTTTTCTGTATACGGGGAGGAGAAAATTATGCTCAAAAGAAAGAAAATATTCGCAATATGTGCGGCAACATTTATTCTGGCGCCTGTAGCTGTCTATGCATCAGACGCACCTACAGATGAAGGTCAGTATATCTGGCAGGATGAGAACGGAGATTTCTGGTATCGCAATGGTACAGAAGACGAATATATCGGGGAAGGGAATTACGGACAGGATCCTGACAGCGGAGAATGGATGGAAGCCAATAATGCAGGATGGACAGAAGAGGAAGGCTATTTTGAGCCACATTATCACTATGATGGAAAGGGTGGTGTGTGGTTTGAACAGGGGGACGATGATTACTATATCGGATCCACAGACCAGTATTATATTGATGATAATGGACAGCTTTGTGAAATCTCAGGGAAGGCATCAGGAGATCATGGAGCAGACACAGCGTCGGAGACGTCAGCCGGTGATTCAGAGGATCAGGAAGCAGAAAAAACAGGAGAGCTTTACATGCTGGCAGATTTCAAACTGCAAGATACGATCATGGAATCTATGCCAGATGGTAAATTAGGTTATTCAGAGATTCGTTCTGTCAATGAAAATAAAAGCATGGCGGTTCTTTTAAAAGTAAAAAATGAACCTGAAAATACCGTTTCCACACCAGAGGATTTCATGGCAGAATATTACCCGGGCAATGGATCTATTGCTTATGAAGAAGCCATGACGATAGCATCCTATCCTGCAATGCGCTATCAATACAAGGGCTCCATCAATGATGAGGACCGGGAAATTGATGCTCTGGTATGCCTGACAGATGACTATTCCTTTGGCTTATTTATTCTGACAGAGCCTAAGGATTATGACGATAATATTAAAAAGGCAAATGTGGAACTGATTAAAACAGCAGATCTGATATATGCAGAACGGATAGATATGGCCAGTACAGATTTTTTTCAGGTACTTACCCCGGAAAGATGGAAATATCTTTGCCATTATGAGACAGAAGAAACAGAAAATGACGGTTATAAGCTTATATACTATTGTGAGGCGGTACCGGTCCTTACACTGGAGGTGCGTGCTTATGACGGCACAGATCAGCCTCTTGACAGTGTATGGCAGGGCTATCTTGGACGGATCCAAGCCCTGGATGGGAAGCAGTACGATCTGACCGCAACCATCAGCCAGTATTCGGAGGATGCCTCCGATGACTGGAAGGAAATGTATAACACCTATGAAGAAGTAATTAATGGAATCCGGGCCATTGACGGGTGCGTCCTCAGGGAAGGAAGCCACCTATAAACAATAGAATATTTAGCATTATGTGGTCAGCCTGTGAAAGCAGGCTGACTTTTTATATCAACTGGAAAAAAACAGTTGAAGAAACCAACTTTTTGTGTATATGATGATACCAGAAAAGTCGAATACAAAAGAAATGAGGGGACAGAGGATATGCTGAAGAAAATCAAAGATAAATACCATGGTCTGTCGCTTGCGAAAAAGTTTTCGCTTACCAGCATTGTGATCATTGTAATCTCCATCTTTGTACTGACAGTTGTTGTGCAGTTTTTCTTTGAAAAATCCGTGCTGGAGATCACAGGTGAAGGGTACAGACAGAAATTTGACGTTGCATCAAAGAGCAGCCAGAAGATTTTGGAGGATGGGGAAAAAATCAGCAAGGTTCTGCTCACTGATAAATCAATACAGGAGTGGTTTCTGGAAAATGGAACAGATGAAGCTAAAAGACTTCGTCAGAAGTTACAAGTGGAACAGAGGCTGGATTACCTGGATGCTCTTTATCCGGAAGATCAGTACAGCAGCATTTCTGTATTTGATGAACAAGGAGATATGGTCAATTCCAACAGGATTCGGTCGAAAGCATCAGTGTATCGTCAGTTTTTTGACATTATTAAGGAAAAACAGGGAAAAAATAGATGGTTGGATCTGTATGAGTTGAATGTACCAGGATATCAGGAAACGGGCATTGCTTTTCTCCGTTATTTTCGGGATTATGCTACAGGAAAGATTAAAGGCTATATTATAGCGGAATACCGCTCTCCACTGTTGATCAGTAATTTTACTCATGTAAAATATGGAGAAACAGGAAGCTATCTGATCACAGATCAGAAAGGAAATGTAAAGATCGAGAATAATGAAGACAGCAAAAAAATGATCGAAAAAGAGTCATACTTTCAGTGGGCACTGACAGAGCCGCAAGGTGGGAAAGTGTTTCAGGTGGATGGGCAAAGATGCCTAGTGACCACAGATATGATTCCAAAGCTGGACTGGATGATGATAGGGATCACTCCTGTGGATGAACTAACCAAACAGGGGAAAAATATCGTCCGTATTTTGTATGTAGTGGGGGGTTGTGCGGTACTGATCAGTGGATATGTAAGTTTCCGTTTGGCTCATAGCGTGACAAAGCCGCTGACAAAGCTTTCACAGACAATGGAGAGGTTTGGAAAAGGGGATCTGTCGGTTCATGCACCTGTATGGTATCAGGATGAGATCGGTATGCTGTCAGAAGAATTTAATAAAATGACAGAACAGATTCAGAGGCTGGTGGAGCAGGTTTACAAAGAACAAAAGGAAAAACGAAAGTCAGAACTTGCTGCTCTGCAGGCACAGATCAATCCACATTTTCTTTATAACACATTAAGCAGCGTGTCATCCCTAATCAAAATGAATTGCACGGATGAGGCGTTTACCATGATCCATGCTATTGGAATGTTTTACCGCACTTCTTTAAGTGATGGTAAAACCCTGATTCCTGTGGAGCAGGAGATCACCAATATTGAAAATTATATTCAGATTCAGAAAGTACGTTACGGTGATAAAATTGATTATGAGATCCAAATTGATCCTGAAATCTACAGGGAATGGATCGTTAAGCTGACGCTGCAGCCGCTGGTGGAAAATTCCATTTACCATGGAGTAAAAGCCATGCGAAAAAAAGGACTGATCAGGATTCGGGGATGGAAGGAAGGTTGTCTGGTATATCTTCAGGTATCGGATAATGGAGCTGGAATCCCTGAAGATAAAATAGACAAGCTGCTTTTGGGCGACAGCGGTGGAAAAAGGTATTCTTACGGGCTGTATAATATACAACAAAGAATCCAGATTTATTTTGGCAAGGAATATGGGCTGCATATAGAAAGTCATGAAGGAGCAGGAACTTGTACCACAATTTGTATTCCGTCAGGGAGGAATGAGAAATGAAGGTTTTTATTGTAGATGATGAATTTTTACAGAGACAGCTGGTAAAAAAGACAGTGAATTGGGAGAAACTTGGACTGGAGATTGCCGGGGAAGCAGAGGATGGTGAGGAGGCACTGGATAAAATACTAGAAGAGAAACCGGATATTCTGATTATGGATATTAATATCCCCTACATCAACGGAATTCAGGTTTCGGAAAAAGTAAAACAGGTGTTGCCGGATACTCAGGTGATTATTCTTACTGCTTATGGGGAATTTGAATATGCAAAACAGGCGTTGTCCTTGGGAGCTGCAAGTTTTGTGTTGAAACCGGTAAATCCGGAGGAACTGACAGAGGAACTGATCAAGTGTAAGGAAAAGCTGGAAAAGATACACCATCAGAATAATTCTTTTCAGAAAATGAAGGAGGAAATCAATCAAAAACAAAGAGAACAATACCTGCTGGAATGTCTGTCCGGCATCGGAGGCATGGAAAAAGAAGAAAGGATTCGTCAGATCCTGGGAATTCGGAAACCAGTGTGTTATGTGGTCCTCCTTCTACGCTTTCGGGATAAAGAGGGAAAAGAAAAACAGCTGGAAGAAATCGGGGATATGATGCAGGATTATTTCCCAGAGTATGAGTGCTTGGAGATCAACCAGCAGGATGCAGTATTTTTATTATATGGGGAGAACCAAATGGAATATCAGGTACAGCTTCTGGGGGGCTATCTGCAGGAGGAAATGAACCAGAGTGCTGTATTCTGGGGCGGAGCGAGTCAGCCCAGAACTGCTTTTACAGAATTAAAAGAGGCTTATCAGGAGGCTTATTCAGCAGGAAGAAAGGGAAGACAGCAAAAAAGAATTCATATTTTTGAACCAATGGACATGACCACGTTTCTGGGAATAATTTCATATGAATCAGAAACAATTAACAGTCTTTTGAAAAAACGATCATATCAGGAATATATGGACTGTGTGGAAGCATGTTTTGACCGGATGAAACAGGAAAATGTGACCCAACAGGCAGCCTATTATGTGGCGATGGATATACTGGTACATTTTTCTCTGTATTTGGCAGAAGTGGGAATCGATGTGGGAACCCAGGTAGAGGTGGATCAGCGAGCCTTGGCAAAATTACAGGATTACGGCAGTACAGAGGAAATACGGGACATCCTTTGGATGATCCTGGAAAGAGGACGCATTCTTTTGGAAAGCCATAAAGTGCCTGCAACCAGAAAAAAGGTATCAGATGCAAAAGAGTTTGTTGATCAAAATTTTTTCAGATTTGATATGAGTCTGAATTTAGTAGCAGATGCCATTGGAGTAAATGCCAGCTATCTCAGCAATATTTTTAAAAAGGAACAGGGCTGTTCATTAAGCAAATATATTACTTCCGTTCGGCTGGAAGAGGCAAGAAAAATGATCCGGAAGTATCCGGACAAAACTCTTCTTCAGATTTCTGAGGAAGTTGGATATGGAGACGTTTATTATTTCAGTAAGAGCTTTAAAAATCAGTATGGGATAACACCCTCAAAATATTTTGAGGAATCCAAATAATTTCCTGTCTGACCAAAAAATCTACATTCACATTGAAAAATCCAGATGATAAGATATGTTCAGAAGTTGAGAGATACAAACTCAAGAAACATAAGAAATGAGAACTTAATGAGGAGGAACATCCATGAAAGAAAAAGAAATCCCATTTCGACAGATTCATCTGGATTTTCATACAAGTGAGAAAATCCAGGGGGTATGTGGGGAATTTGATGCAGAAGAATTTGCACAGACACTGGAAGATGCTCATGTGAATTCTATCACTTTATTCTCATGTGGACATCATGGAAATCTCTATTACAATTCCAAAAAATTTCCGGAAATGATTCATCCGGGACTGGTACATAAGGATCTTCTTCGTGAACAGGCACAGGCTTGCCGGAAGCGAGGAATCCAGGTAAATCTGTACACAACTATCCGATGGAATAAAAGAGTGGCTGATGAGCATCCGGAATGGATTTGCATTGACGAAAATGGAGCACTTCAGGATTACAAGGGAAAAGGATATTTTGAAGCAGGCTTTTATAAAAATCTTTGTGTGAATACACCTTACCGGGATTTTCTGAAAGAGCAGTTCGGAGAAGTGTTGGAAACAATCCCAGGAGATGGTGTTTGGTATGATGCAGCGTTTATGAATGAATGTTGCTGTCCTACATGCCAGAAGCTGATGAGGGAACAGGGTCTGAATCCTGCAGTAAAAGAAGATCGTCAGGAATTTGCAAGATGGACTTATTACGATATGGTTCGTGATCTGACTGCATTTGCAAAATCTTATAACGCTTCTTTCCACGTATGCTATAACAAAGGTCATGTAGGCTATCTGGATAAACCGGTAATTGATGACTATTCTTATTTCTCTTTTGAGTCACTGCCAGGTGTTGAATGGGGATATATGGATTTCCCTGTATCTGCAAAATATATGAGAAATTTTGGAAAGGAATGTCTGGGACTTACCAGCCGTTTCCATACTGAATGGGGCGATTTCCACGCATTCCGCAATGAAGCAGCTATGGAGTATGAGGTTTTTTCCATGCTGGCCCAGGGGTGTAAATGTACCATCGGAGATCAGATGGATTACTGGGGAAAATTAAACAAAGATATGTACCGGCAGATTGGACGGGTTTACGCTTCTGTAGAGGCAAAAGAGCCCTGGTGTAAGGAAGCAGTTCCGCTTTCAGAGATCGGTGTATTTACAGCTGAGGAGTTTTATGCAACCGGTGTAGCCGGACAGATTGTAGGAGCTTCTGAAGGAACAGCAAGGATTCTTACAGAACTGGGATATCAGTTTGATTTTATTGACAGCACTCTTGATTTTGATAAATACAGGCTTCTGATCCTGCCAGATGTGATTCCTGTGGATGAAAAGCTGGAAGAAAAACTGACTTCATACCTGGAAAAAGGCGGTAAAATACTTGCTTCTTATCATTCAGGACTTCGCACAGATGGAAAAGAATTTGGTCTTCACCAGCTGATGGTTGCATATAAAGGAGAAGCTCCATACAGTCCGGATTTTATCTGGCCAAAGGAGCATTTGGCTGCAGGACTTGCAGATGCAGAGCATGTAATGTATGACAAGGGAACTTTGGTAGAAGTGTCCGGAGAGACTGAATTTGTACAGAAGGTGATCCCACCGGTATTTAACCGGACATATGAACATTTTTGCTCACATCTTCATTCACCATCCGGACGGAAAGAGGAATATCCGGGAATCGTGGAAACAAAACAGACGGCATATTTTATCCATCCGGTATTTACTACCTATCAGAATTGGGCACCTGCCTGGTATAAAAAGCTGATAGCAAATGAACTGAAAAGGCTTCTTCCAAAGCCAATGGTTTCTCACAATGGGCCATTTACTACACAGGTAAATCTGCTGCGTCAGGAAAAAGAAAACCGTGATATTTTACATGTTCTTCATTATGTACCTGTTAAAAAATGTAAGAATCTGGAAATTGTGGAAGATGTGATTCCACTGGAGAACCTGAAGGTGGAAGTGGAAACTGTGGATAAGGTGGAAAAGGTCTATTCCGTACCTGATCAGAAAGAGATACCATTTGTTCAGAAAGAAAACCGAGTATTTTTTGAGATTGATAAAGTAAACGGACACTTTATGGCAGCAATAAGCTATAAAAAATAATGTAATAAAAAAGGAGGATTTTACAACATGAGAAAAGGGAAAGCAATGTTAAGCGTAGCACTGGCAGCTGCAATGACACTGGGAAGTGCAGTACCTGCACTGGCAGACGGAGACAAGACCAAGGTAGTATTTATGAGCCGTGATAGCGGAGATACACCAATTGCAAAGGTATATGAAGATCAGATTGCCCGCTTTATGGAAGAGAATCCGGACATTGAGGTTCAGAACGATTCTGTCTATGAGGAAGCAGCGTACAATAACAAACTGAAGGTTGCTTTATCTACCGGTGAGACACCAAGCATTTTCTATTATCCGGCAATCGCAGGTCTGACAGAGTGGGCGCAGAATGGTGTTCTTTTGGATCTTACAGATTCCCTGGATGCAGATCAGGAATGGAAGGACTCTTTCCTGGATGGAGCATTGGACACCTATGATCTGAGCGCATATGGGGCAGATGGAATTTATGCTTTACCAAATGAATTGAATGTAGACGCTATTTTCTATAACAAGGCCCTTTTTGAAAAAGCTGGTATTACAGAAACTCCACAGACCATGGATGATCTTTATGACGCCATTGACAAGCTGGTAGCAGCAGGAATTACTCCATTTGGTGTAGGTGGCAAAAATACATGGGTTATGGGACACATTTTCAATAACATCCTTGCAAAACGTATCGGCAGAGAAGGCATTATCCAGCTTGGTACAGGTGAGAAGAAATGGACAGATGAGGACGTTGTAGAATGTCTGCAGATCACAAAAGATCTGAAAGAGAAAGGTGCTTTTGCAGAGGGATTTGAAGGAATGGATTACAATACACAGATGAATCAGTTCCTTACCGGCGAAGTGGCAATGATCTCCCACAGCAGCCCTATCATTCCGGAAATGCTGAACACTGAGTCTGAGATTCTGGATGATATTTCCTTCTTCCCATTCCCATATTTTACAGACAAGGAAGAATTTAAAGATACTCATGTAGTTTATACTTCTGGCTGGATGATTTCAGGGACTATGAGTGACGAAGAAAAAGAAGCAACGCTGAAGCTGGTAAAATACATGACTACAAAGGATGCAATTCAGGAACGTATGAATGCGGCTATGCGCGTGGCTCCGTATAAAGATATTGACGCACCGGAAGATGCACCTCAGATCTTTAAGGATATGGTAGAGTATACAGGCACAATTTCTGATTCTGTGGGTGAATATTTTGATTATGATACATGCTCTACATTAGTGGATACATCCAGAAATGGAATCCTGAATATGATGCTTTCTGATACAGCAGAAGATACAGCGGCAACAATTCAGGCAGACATTGATGCAAACCGTCCGCAATAACAAAAAGAAAGAGGAGGGGCTGCGGCCTCTCTTCTTTTTACCCAAAAACAGGTGAAGGGAGAGAATTTTGTGGAAAAAATAAGAAAAAATAAAAAAATCATTTTTATTTTTCTGCTTCCTGCAGTACTGATCTATCTTTGTTTTGAAGTGATTCCTGTGATCATGTCCATTTATTTTTCCTTTAATGACTGGCCGGGAATCCAGGCAATCCCACTGAAATTTGTAGGACTGAACAATTACAAAAAATTGTTTTCTAATGGCGTTTTTCTGCAGTCATTGAAAAATGTACTGATTTATATGGTGATCAGTGTAGTACTTCAGGTACCAATCGGGTTTGGACTGGGTCTTTTGATCCATCACTTTAAAAAGTGGCAGAGATTTTTTAAGGCAGCATTTTTTATTCCAATGATCTTGTCTGTCACAGCAGTAGCACTTTTGTGGAACTTTATTTATTTTCCAACAGAAAAAGGTATTTTGAACAGCTTTCTGATTAAGCTGGGGCTGGATGGTCTGGTACATCAGTGGTTGGTAGATCCTAAGACATCTTTGATCTGTCTGATTATTGTAAGTACCTGGACCAGTGTTGGATATTATATGATCATATGTCTGGCGGGGCTCACTTCTATTCCGGATTCCGTGCTTGAAGCAGGAAGTCTGGATGGGGCAACAGGATGGAAAAAGATCCGATATCTGTATATCCCTATGCTGTGGGAACCACTGAAGATGTCAACCATCATGGTCATTACCGGTGTACTGAAAATCTTTGATACAGTATATATTTTGACACCTACCGGCGGAACCGGCAATTCTACTATTGTACCCGCACTTCTGATGTATAATGAGGCTTATCGGTATGGACATTACGGAACAGGAAGTGCAATTGCAACTGTTATCTTTGTGTTAAGCGCATTTGTATCCATTGCCAGTCTGAAGCTGATGAACAGACGGGAAAGCATTGAATACTAAAGGAGGGACTTGTTCATGAAAAGAGAAAAAAAGCGTTCCGCAGGATTTTATGCAGGATTTATCTTATTTGTGCTGGTTGCTCTGGTGAATGTATATCCTATGGTATTTTCAATTTTCTGTTCTTTTAAGGGAAATCTGGAGATTTTCTCTTCCTTTACATCCCTTCCCAAGAAACTGCGAATTGAAAATTATGCAACTGCATGGAATATTGGAAATATCGGCAGATACTTTTTGAATACGCTGATTCTGGCAGCAGGTACACTACTGGTGTCCGGTCTGTTTGGTGCTATGGCTTCCTATATTCTTGCAAAATTTACTTTCAAAGGAAAATCTAAGTGGTATCTGTTGTTTATCGCAGGGATGATGATCCCGATCCAGGCTGTGTTGATTCCGCTTTCTTATATCTTTGGAAAGCTGGGAATAATGAATAATTATCCTGTTTTGATTCTTTTATACTCGGCTTTTTGTTTTCCTATGACCATCCTGATCCTTACCGGATTTATGAACAGTATTCCTACAGAATTGGAAGAGGCTATGGTGATTGATGGGGCAGGTATCGGACAGGTGTTTTTTGGAATGATTATTCCGTTATCTATGCCTGGTATTATCAGTGTTTCCATTTTTAATTTTATCCAGGTATGGAATAACCTGCTATTCCCACTGATCTTTGTATCTGATAAGAATAAAGGAACCATTTCCATGGGACTTTTGGCCTTTTTTGGAGAATACAGTACGGATTACAGTGCAAGCATGGCAGGAATCTGTCTGACCACCATACCAGTAATCATTGCTTATATCTTCTTCCAGGAGAAAATTGAAAACGGACTGATGAGCGGCGCTATCAAAGGATAAAGCTGATTTTGGAAGTTACCTGCCTTCAAAAACCTGTGTTCCCGGTTTGACAAAGAACTGATTAATGGGTACAATACCCAATAATAGCAGTTATAAACAGGCATGCATAAAGAAAGGACGTTGACAGATGACAAACTGGGAAAGAAATATCCGGAAGGTTGTGCCATATACACCTGGGGAGCAACCCAATCAGCCGGATATGATCAAATTAAATACAAACGAAAATCCTTATCCTCCTGCACCAAAGGTACAGCAGGTGCTTAAAGAAATGGATGCAGGGGATCTGCGGCTGTATCCGGATCCAAGCGCAGGAGCTTTGGTAAAAGCCATTGCAGATTATTATGGCTTGAAAGAAGATCAGGTTTTTGTAGGCGTTGGCTCAGATGATGTGCTGGCTATGAGCTTTCTTACCTTTTTTAACGGAGAAAAGCCTGTCCTTTTCCCTGATATTACATATTCCTTTTATGATGTGTGGGCAGAGCTTTTCAGGATCCCATATGAAAGACCTGCTTTGGATGACAGCTTCCATATTAAGAAAGAAGATTATTTCAAAGAAAATGGCGGAATCATTTTCCCCAATCCCAATGCACCTACTGGTGTAGAGCTTCCGCTTCAGGATATAGAAGAGATCCTGAAGGCCAATCCGGGATCCGTTGTGATCGTAGATGAAGCATATATTGATTTCGGAGCACATTCCGCATTGCCTCTGATCAGCAAATATGACAACCTTCTGGTTGTACAGACCTTTTCCAAGTCAAGATCTATGGCAGGTATGCGTATTGGCTTTGCATGCGGCAATCCGGTGCTGATCAAATATCTGAACGATGTAAAATATTCTTTTAATTCCTATACCATGAACCGTACTTCTCTGGCAGCAGGTGTAGCGGCTATTGGGGATCGGGATTATTTTGAAGACACCTGTCAGAAGATCATGGATACAAGGGAATGGACGCAAAAAGAATTAACAGTACTTGGATTTACATTCCAGGATTCAAAAGCCAACTTTATTTTTGCCTCTCATAAAACCTGTCCTGCAAAACAGATTTTTGAAGCACTGCGGGCAAAGCATATTTATGTAAGATATTTTGCAAAACCAAGGATTGACAACTATCTCAGGATCACCATTGGTACCAGAGAAGAGATGGAGCAGCTGATCCGTTTTCTTAAGGACTATCTTGCGTAAAGGAGATGAAATGAGAAAAAAGAATATTTGGAAACAGCTTCTTAGCCTGACACTTTCCGGGGTTTTGCTTCTGGGAAGTGCCCCTGTGTCAGGTGAGGAGCTTTTTTCAGAATCAGAAGATACATTATATACAGGCGTGGAAGCGCAGGTTTTTTCAGAAGAGGAAGCCCAGGCTTTTTCAGAGGAGGAAGAGCAGGTTCAGGATGTACCTGCAGAAGAAGATACAGACCAGGTTCAGGATGTTTTTGAGGATGAAGCAGAAGAAGCAGAGAATGAAGTCGGCGAATTTCAGTCAGCTAAAGAGCAGTCTGAGGATCTTTTTTCTTCCGGAGAAGTGACAGATGAGGACAGCCAGGCTCTTACCGAAGAAGAGATCGCAGCCCAAAAGGCACCCATGGAGGAGCTTTCTCCTATTCTGGTAGTGGAGGATCCGTTTTCCACTTCCTCAGGGATTTCGGGGAGAAGCCGTTCTTATGGAAGCAGTCTGCCTTCACGGTATGATACCAGAGGGGCATATACCTCACAGGTGAAGAATCAGAAGCCTTACGGCATGTGCTGGGCATTTACCACTGCGGCAGGTATGGAGACTTCTCTTCTTATGAAAGGACAGGGACTTTATGATCTGTCAGAAGAGCATCTTGCCTATTTTTTTGCAAACAGGCTGAATGATCCGCTGGGAAATACAGCGAACGATAAAAATATTGTTTCCGGAAGCTACCGGGAGGGAGGAAATCAAGTCCTTGCTTCCCTTTTTCTGTCTACATGGTCAGGAATGGGTCTGGAATCCCAGGCACCTTACCCTACAGATGCAACGCATACGGAACAGTACGATACCAAGCCGTCCACTTCACTGGCGTACCAGACATCTGCATATCTGACGGATGCAGTATTTTCCGGATATGATGTAGGAAAGATCAAGGAACTGATCTATCAGTATGGGGCAGTAGGGATGTCCCTTTGGCTGGATGGATCCTATTATGATGCTATAAACTATACGTATGGTTATCCCTATGAGGGATCCGGTGCCAATCATGCAGTAACACTGGTTGGATGGGATGATTCCTTTGATAAAAATAATTTTCCTGCTGCTTCCAAGGTGACAAGGAACGGCGCCTGGATCGCCAAGAACAGCTGGGGAAGTGAATGGGGAGACGGGGGATATTTTTATATCTCTTATGACAATAAATCCAATTATAATATTGTGGCAGAAGGGGCAACGGTTGCACCGGCTTATACCAATAATTATTTTTATGACGGATCCAGTGCCTTAAGCAGTCTGTCTTTGAAAAAGCAGACCGCATCTTCAGGAGCTACCATGGCTGCCAATGTATTTACTGCAACCGCAGGAAATGGAAACGGAGAAGTTCTGGGGGAGGTGGTGCTTGCCACCCACAGTGATGCAGGGCTTTTTGGTATACAGGTATATACCAACCTGACTAATCCGGCGGATCCTACCAGCGGTATTCCGGCATACAGCACACCTGTACAGTTCTATCAGACCTATGCAGGGATTTCTACAGTGAAGGTTCCGGAGGTTACACTGACCCAGGGTTCCATGTATTCTGTTGTGATCACTAATCTTGGAAGCAGCAGTATTGATTTCTTATGTGAAACAGAAGGCAATTACAGCTGGGTAAGATTTCAGCCGGGTCTTGCTATAGAACAAAGCTTTGCCTACAACAGTAAAGACGGATGGTCTGATCTGTATGAAGATGGCATGTGCCTGAGAATCAAAGCTCATACACGCACCCTATCCGGTCCTGTAACAATAGCTGCACCTGGATTCCTTACAGCTGCTTCTGCTTCCTATAAGCAGATCAATCTTTCCTGGTCAGCAGTAAGTGGTGTTTCCGGATATGAGATTTATCGGAAGGCAAAAGGCGGATCCTACCAGAAGCTGGGTAATACCTCCTATGGAACTACCAGCTACAAAGATGGAAGTGCACGGTATGGAGTCACCTACACCTATAAGGTACGGGCCTATACAAATGTAAGCAGTGGGAAGCTGTACAGCAGCTTTTCCAGGGAAAAGTCTGCAAAGGCAGCACTGGCAGTACCAATGGTTTCTGTAAAAGTATCCGGTAGCATGTATAATAAAGTTAGCTGGACAAAAAGCTATGGAGCTCAGGGCTATGTTGTATATCGGAAAGTGTCCAAAGGAAAATGGAAACGGATCGCTACTTTAAAAGGATCTTCTGTACTTTCCTATAAGGATAAAAAGATTTCGGCCACAACGGTTTATGAATATGCTGTTCGTGCATATCGAAAGATCAATGGAAAGAATGTGACCAGCGGTTATAAATCTTCTGGAAAATATAAGTCTGCAGCCGCCCGTCAGAAGGTTTCTTCTGTGACAAATACCAGATATGGACTTCGGATCCGGTGGAAGACCCAGACAAAGTGTGACGGTTATTTCCTTTACCGCAGGGAAGGCAAGGGAAAATGGAAACGAATCGGGACAGTTTCTTCCGGAAAGCGCTCAGTGTACTTTGACAATACAGTGAAAAAAGGAAAAAGCTATGCTTATTATGTAAGGGCTTATGTAAAAGAACCTTATGGGATCGTAGCCGGACGATATACGAAATCGGTTGCAGTCCGCAAAAAATAAGGACTTTTCGTAACTGCTCAGTATCCTTACAGTTACGACTTTTTCATTAATAAAAAGCCTGTCGTTCAACGAAAAATGTCGATAAGATCTTATTGAAAAGAGAAACCTACTCAATGTATAATTGTTACTGTGATATTACCTGTAAACAGTTACCCCAAAATACAGTAAGTAGCAGCCTGCAAATACAGTGGTGGACAGACATTGCAAAATGTGGTAGAATATCCTAATCAGAAATTCCATGTCACTTCTGACGACGCATCCCCATTTTTTTATTGAGAGGTAAAGAATTGTAATGAGAGAAAAATATGAATCGTTGTCGCTGGCAACTCTAAAAGAACTGGCAAAAGCAAGAGGCCTGAAAGGGGTATCTGCACTTCGGAAGCCGGAACTGATCCAGCGGATGTTAGAGGAAGATGAGAAAGAAAGCTCTCTTCAAAATGAAAAAACGCTCAAGGGAAGAGAAGAAGCAAAGCAGGAGAGCAGACCAGAGGCGAAGCCAGAGGTCAGAAGTGAGAGCAGACCGGAGACAAAGCAAGAGGTCAGAAGTGAGAGCAGACCGGAGACAAAGCAAGAGGTCAGAAGTGAGAGCAGACCAGAGACAAAACAAGAGGTCAGAAGTGAGAGCAGACCAGAAATAAAGTCAGAGGGAAAAGGGGAAGCTGCTCAGCTGGACAGTGGTGAGAAGGCTAACGGGATCCTGGAAGTCCTTCCGGATGGATATGGATTTATCCGCTGTGAGAATTATCTGCCTGGAGATAATGACATTTATGTGTCCCCATCTCAGATCCGCCGATTTAATCTGAAGACAGGCGATATTATCCAGGGGAACATAAGGATCAAGACCCAGGGAGAAAAATTCAGCGCACTTCTTTATGTAACATCCCTCAATGGATTACATCCAAGTGAAGGACCCAAAAGATATAATTTTGAGGATATGACGCCTATATTCCCTAATCAGCGTCTCATCCTGGAACGGCCAGGCGGCACAGTTGCCATGAGGATCGTAGATCTGATCAGTCCCATCGGCAAGGGCCAGAGAGGTATGATCGTATCGCCTCCAAAAGCCGGTAAAACTACACTTCTAAAGGACGTAGCCAAGTCCATTTTGAGAAATAATAAAGACATGCATTTGATCATTCTTCTTATTGATGAGAGACCAGAGGAGGTAACGGATATCCGGGAGGCTATCTACGGACCTAACGTGGAAGTGATCTATTCTACTTTTGATGAGCTTCCGGAGCATCATAAGAGGGTATCCGAGATGGTGATCGAGCGTGCCAGACGTCTGGTAGAACATAAGAAAGATGTAACCATTCTTTTGGATTCTATTACAAGACTTGCCCGTGCCTACAATCTGATCATTCCGCCAAGCGGCAGGACTCTTTCCGGCGGTCTTGACCCTGCGGCACTTCATATGCCGAAGCGGTTCTTTGGTGCTGCCCGTAACATGCGGGAAGGCGGCAGCCTGACCATTCTTGCTACGGCACTTGTAGATACTGGCAGCAAGATGGATGATGTGATTTATGAGGAATTTAAAGGTACCGGTAATATGGAACTGATCCTTGACAGGAAGCTGCAGGAGAAGCGGGTGTTTCCGGCCATTGATATCCAGAAGTCCGGCACAAGGCGTGAGGATCTGCTGCTTAGCCGTGAAGAACAGGAAGCAGTATATATTATGCGTAAAGGCCTAAACGGCATGAAGTCCGAGGATGCAGTAGAACAGATTCTGAATATGTTTGCACGCACGAAAACAAATGCGGAATTTGTCCAAACCATTAAAAAACAGAAAATTTTATAAATAACTTGCATTTCCAGATTCAGTATGATATAATCAAAAAGCTGTTTAATAGTGAATTTGTCGATTTCCCACCAGTGGAAGTCGAGAAGGAAATAGAACGAATACAGAGAGGTGAAAATCATGAGAGAAGGAATCCATCCGAATTATTATCAGGCAACAGTAACCTGCAACTGTGGAAATACATTTGTTACAGGATCTACTAAGAAAGATATCCACGTAGAAATCTGTTCTAAATGCCATCCATTCTACACAGGCCAGCAGAAGGCTGCTCAGGCTCGCGGACGTATTGATAAGTTCAATAAGAAATATGGCCTGAACAAATAATTAGAAGAATAAGGTACAGTGAGAAGGTTGAGGTTGGGAAATCTCAACCTTTCTTTGTACGGCTTTAGCCTGTTCAAAATGTCTACGCAGCGTGTAGGCATTTTGAACTATAACCCACCTGCTTCGCGGGTGGTGACCCATTGTTATACGCAAAAAT
>NZ_JAOQJL010000041.1:0-31290 GCF_025566965.1 Blautia ammoniilytica
AAGAACAAGTGTTCTTTTTGCTTTTATGCAATTCATCTCCCACCTGTAGAGGAAGGAGAATTCTTGCTATATATTATGTTAAATTTAATGTCTTTAAATGTCAGAAAGATAACCGGATATTTTCCCTGATAATCCTGATATTTCTGTCCACATGCCCATATTTTTTTATCCTTGAAATATACAGATGTATCGCTATCCGTCTTTTCAAAAAAAGTCCGCAGCATATCCATGTTTAAAGTTTTCCCAAAGCGCCTGGGACGGGTAAACAAAGAAACCTGAGGGCGCTCATCAATAAAGTCTTTGATCATCATTGTTTTATCAATATAATAATATTCTGATGATGCCAGACAATAGTCCGATACCCCTACAGGCAATGGAAGTCTTCTTGCATCTTTAACTGAACTCATACCGTCTTCATAATCCCCCTTTCCCATATTTTTCTGCAGATATTCTGCCGCTTTTGTATAGGCAGACATGGACAGCCCCATGTCGCTCCCATTTTCACCGCATCATATACAAGTCCTCGGATCTCTGAAGCCTTGTCACATTTTTCTAAGGTCAGACCATTTTCCTGCATTGCCTGTAGATGCGCTTCTCTGGCAATCAGGGTAACATCCTTCCCTGCCTTTGTCATGTAGTCTCCCTTATTTTTCCCACCATGCAACTGCCCGGATAGGAGATCCGTCACAGTTTTCCAGTTTTAAAGGAAAACAGCTGAACCAGAACAGATCATCTCCACAGAGTTCCAAATTTTTCAGATTTTCAATATTCACGATCTCTTTTTCTTTAAAAAGCTGTTTATGTCTTGTCAGATTCTCATCTGCGATAGGATCCAGGCCGATCACATCAAAGCCGATCCCTTTATAATTGCCAGCCAGAATATACTGCATCACCTGCTCATCCAGGCAGGGATAATCCCCGAAGTAACTGTCTGTTCCCCAGCGCTTATCCCATCCAAGATAAAAAAGGAGAAAATCAGCCTGTGCACTTTTTTCTCCATATTTCATAATCTGCGCCATTGTGATAGGCTCCCCTTCTTTCAGGCCACAGCAGTCGATCACCAGTGCTTTTCCAATAAACTGCTCTGCCGTGAACTGATCCAGAGTGGTCCGTCCTGCATACAGATGAGCCGGTGGATCCATGTGTGTACCTGTATGAGTAAACATACACAACTTTGTTTCCTTAAATCCATCCTTTTCATAACTGTTTGCAGGCAAAAACTGGGGCGGCTCTGTCCCCGGATAAACCGGCATGTCCGGCCGGATGGTATGTGTCAGATCAATTACTTTCATATTCATGTCTCCTCCCTCAGGTGCTCTCATATTATCTAACCATATTTTAGCATGTCTTGCGCCTGATGTGGAGAAAAACTTATTCGTCATGATTTCCCTGATAAATATTTTTTCAATAAAAATGTGCAGAAATATGGAAATGTGCAAATCCCATCCTCAATTCCTACGTTGCTGTCTGCCAGCTTTATTCCCCAATGAATATCACTGTACGAATCACTGGATATTAACTTTCGCAGGGATCTTGAACGATTATTGTTTGCTTTTACTTCTACTGGTACCAGTTCATCCTTCGTTCTCACAAAAAAATCTTCTTCCAGAGTCGCACTCTCTTTTTTATAATAATACAGCCCTAGCCCTTGTTTTATAAAGGCCTCTGCCACAAAGTTTTCATATAAAGCGCCTTTATACACTCCCAGATTTTTATTCGCTCTCAGATCTTCCTGCGCCTCTTCATCTAAGGATGCGATCAGCAAACCGGTATCTGGATAATAAATCTTATATTTTGACTCATCATAATTTCCCTTCAGCGGAAGTTCCGGATAGTTCAAGCAGTAACATATGGATATTACTCCCGCATCCTCCAACCAGGTTATACATCCCATATATTCCCGGCTTCTGGCCTTTTTGTCTATTTTGCTCAACTGAAACTTCTTATTTTCTTTTGCAAGCTGTGCAGGAACATTTCGATATACACTTACAATTTTAGTCTGATCCAGACCCTCTGCGTATTTCCGGATATCTTCCTCATAATCCAGCTGGATCTGTCTTTGGATTTCCAATGTTTCAGAAAAAGTGCCTGTTTCAATATACTTTTTGACAACAGCCGGCATCCCACCTAGAACACAGAAGTCCAGAAACAGCTTTTTATAAACCGCTAATTCCGTATCAGAAAATGGAACTCCATCCTGCATATGCTTTAAAAGATTGTCAATATGAATTTCTGTATATCCCTTTGCCCACAGAAACTCTTCAAAATCCATGGAAAACATTTCGTAATCTGTTTTGTATCCAACACTGTTGCTATGAATTTTCTTGTAGTTAATTCCAAGTAAAGAACCACTGCATATCACATCAAATCTGCCATCCAGCTTAAACGCTTTCAGAGAAGTTGCAATATCTGGAACTTCCTGCAATTCATCAAAGATAATCAGGGTTTTGCCTTGAATAAATTTTTTTGATGGATCCAACAGAGATATATTTTTTATAATTTCATTAACCCCATAGCCATCACTTAATATTGTTTTGTATTTTGGTTCAAGTACAAAATTAATACTTACAATGTTTTCATAATTTTTCTGTGCAAAATGAAAAATGGACTCTGTTTTGCCAATCTGCCTTGCACCTTTTACAATTAGCGGAAGCTTATCCTCACGATTTCTCCATGCTAAAAGATAATCGTCTATTTTCCTTCTTAAATACATCGTCTGCTACCTCCTGATGTTAGTATATCACGTTTTTGGCTCTTTTCAATTTGGTTTTCACGTTTTTATCTTCTTTTTATTCTGATTTTTCACGTTTTTATGCGTTTTTTGCAGTAGTATTTCACGTTTTTTATAAAATCATTCAAGAGAAGCACTTTCTATTTGTAATTCCAACAATACCGTAAATAATATGCCCGAACCATTGCCATCAAAAAATCCGGAACAATGCGATGCACTCTCACATTATTCCGGATTATGATGTCTAACGATTTTACTTTACCTTTTGTATTGCATTTCACTGTTTATCTGGACGCAACCAATCCTATAACCCCGATAATGAGCAGCAGCGGAAATGCTACTGAAAGCAGTCCGCCTGCCACCATAACGATCAGTATCAAAGGAAGAAATACAATATTTAATACAAATTTGGAAATTCCCCAGGCTGCCTTAAGCCCAAAACAAAACAGCTTTCCAAACACACCGAACATACAAAAAACAAATAATAATGTAAACATCTCTGTGTCACTCCTTTAAAATCCTTCAATATCTTTTAATATCATCAATATCTCTGCAGCTGCCTTAATACATCTTCCACCCTGCGGATGGCTTCGTCAATCTGTCTGCGCGCCTTGTTGATCCTGTCCTGAACCATCAGATCCACAAATGCATTGTCAAAAAAGACATCTGCAAAAGTCAGAAGATCACTGGTTTCAATATGCAGGTCATATATCATACTTACGTCTCGCAGTTCTCTGCTGAAATTATCCAGATCATATCTGGCCTGTTCCATACACTGTCTGGCATGCTGCATCTTGGACTGCTTCACCATACTGGAAAAGAATCCTCCTTGAAAAATATCCCACAAGCCCCAGTTCCTTGCACTTGAAAGATTATCCTGTGCTGCTCGGAGGCTATGTAATGCTCTCTGACCTGCCTCAATGGCTTCTCTTTTTTCTTTTTCTATATCATATCCCATGATGATTCTCCTTATTGTATACTACCTTTTCGTCCTGCTCATATCATACATTATATCGCTGTTTGTTGCTGAAATAAATCCATTTTCTGAATTTCTTTCTTTTGGTAATACGTCCTACATAAATAAAACCATTCTTACCAGTGTTCCAACCACCGTTACGATCAGCCATTCATTCTTTATCATTTCTTCTTCCTCTGCTTTCATATTGTGCTGGCTTGAAAACCGATTTATCTTTTATCCCAAGCCTGTTGCTGTATTCCGGATTTTGTCTCATCTCTTCCAGTATCCGTACCATCCTTTTTCTTTCGATAACGTCCATACCTCGTTTCTTTCTTTTTTATTTCCTTGCCGTCAACTGATAAATCCAGTATAATAAAACACAGCACAAAAATATACATCTGCTTTATTGAAATAACAGCACATATTTCTCTGTTTTTGGAGATATAGGGAGGAGCCAGTATGGGGAAGCAATCTACCCGTGAGAATAAAACAATTTATCAGATCTGCCGCGAAGAGCAGGGACTGACCCGTGAAAAAGCTAGTGAAAAAATGATCGGTGTATCCGCTTCAAGAATTGAAAAAATAGAATACGAACTGCAGGATCCTACGCCATATGATATCGTCCAGATGGCTGACTGTTACAGGCGGCCGGATCTGTGCAACTATTATTGTTCCCACAAGTGTACCATTGGTGACAGATATGTACCTGAGATTGAGGTTTCCGAGCTCTCCACCATTATCCTGGAAACCATTGCAAGTCTGAATGAGATCAATCCTCTTACCAGCCGCCTGATCCAGATCGCCAGAGACGGGAAAGTTACGGACGATGAGATCCATGATTTTGCATATATCAGCCAAAAGCTGGATGAAGTTTCCCTGGCCATTGATTCCCTGAATCTGTGGGTAGACAAAACCGCAGGAGAAAATAACCTTAACATAGAGCTTTTAAACAGAGAAAAAGAAAAATTAAAATTAAAGCCAAAAAAGGGCGGTAATTAAACCACCCTTCTCCATCAATCCGATTGCCTTGGATCTCCTTGCCTGGATCTTAATTTACTTATATCAAAATCCTGTATGATTCCGATCAGCTGTCCGGATATGATCACCGTCAGAAGTGAATACCCGATCCGCTTCAGTGGAATATAGCTGATAGACAGCATAAGCACCACAAGATCGCTGATCAGATACACCCACTGTACCTTAAGGCCCGTTAAATGGGATACTCCCATTGCAAGGGCATCATCTCCGGAAATAGCACCTCCGATCCTTACACATGCCCCGGCTCCAACACCTACGAATATTGCTCCTACGACAGATGCCACCAAAGGCATGTTATAAAGCTGAGGCCATAAGGGTTCAAACTGTTCAAAGATACGGTATGCCACAGAAAAGCTTACTGTGGCTATACCTGAATAGACAAGAAATACACGTCCCAGTATTTTCCATCCTAACGCATAGCAGATCACATTGGCCACAAAATTCGTAACCGAAGGCGATATGCCAAACCAATGCTCCAGCAAAAGGTTCAGGCCGATCACGCCTCCTTCTGTCACCCCGGAAAGCGAATGGACATGATAAAGACCAAAGGCCAAAAACGTGCTGCTCAACACAGCAATGATGCAATTGTTAATTTTGATATCTTTAAAAAGTTTTTCCCTCAATCCCAATTTTTACTCACCAATCTTTTCTGTTATTTCTCGCTGCCCTATCTTTCTGAGCAGCAAAAATACTCCTCACATGACAGAGCGTGTAAAGACTATTATCCCCTATCATGACCAAATCGTCAAGCAAAAACCGATCATTGATTCTTTTATTTATGAACCGATCATTGATTCTTTTATTCTACCAGCCCAGATCCATCAGCCAGTTATTTAATCCACGTTCCCTTTCCTTTTCAGCTGTAAGATGTTCCGGATGGGTATATTCTCCCTTGATATTGCCATCTACAATATAAAGGATCCTGCTGCATCTGGCGGCAACCTTTGCATCATGTGTAACCATTACAATAGTCGTACCCTCCCGGTTCAGTTTTACCAGTTCGTCCATTACCTCATTGGAAGAGGTACGGTTTAAAGCTCCTGTAGGTTCATCTGCAAACAGCAGTCTTGGCTGATTCATCATACTTCTGCAGATACAAGCTCTCTGAAGCTGTCCGCCGGATACCTCATTCACATCATTATCAGCGATTTCAATAATACCCAGCTTACGCATCAGCTGTTCTCCCCTTTTTTGCTTCTGGCTTCTACTTTCATCTGTTTTTTTGCTTTCTACCGCCGGAAGTATGATATTATCCAGGATAGTCAGATTTTTCATCATATACATCTGTTGAAAAATAAATCCCATTTCATCCAGCCGAAGCTTTGTCAATTCTTTTTCACTAAGGGTAGTCAGATCCTTTCCTTCAAAAAGCACCTGTCCGCCAGTTGCACGATCCATCCCGGATATTGCATACAAAAGCGTGGATTTACCGGAACCTGAAGGACCCATGATTGCCACCATATCCCCTTCATTTACCTGAAGATTTACATTTCTAAGTACGTTGTTTTGTCGTTTATCTATAACATATGTTTTGCAAAGATTCTTTGCACAAAGTAATGCTGCCATTTTGATTTCCTCCCTTTTTGCTACTCGATGTTTGCTGTATCATTGCTTCTGATCTTCCGGATATGCAGGGCGGTAATCCCTGCCCCAAGGAATGTGATAAAGAAAATGATCACCGGATACATAAGAAAAATTTTCCACGGACTGATCACAAAAGAAACCTTTCCGGCTCCTGTCATGCCAAACAGCGGATTTCCTACCAGGTATGTTACCGGTACGGAACATAATGCAGCCAACAGCACTGCAAATAATGTAACTATTCCAAACCGCATAATGTGCCATCTGATGATCTTGGAGCTGCCAAAGCCAATAGCCTTCAAAATAGCGATCTGGCTTCTTTCATCTGCAAGGAATGACCGTTCCATCAGAACGCATACCAACAGGATCACAATCATTGTAATACCAAGCAAAAGATACTGTACAGCCTCCACAGTAGATGCTATACCCATCATATCATCACAATACTCCACTGCATTCATCACGTGATCGATTTCAAACAGCTTTTCTACTTTTTCTTTACAAGTTTCAATTTCTTCTGCGGGAGGATCATCCTGGAAATTGATCTGATAAGGCATCAAAGTTGAAAGATATCTAAAATCTGTAGGTGCATCCTCATGAAGCCGGATCACCTGTCCAAGCTGATTCATACTCTGGAAATATGCCACCACCACACAATCAACGGTTTCTGTCCCAAAATCAATTGACATGGTATCTCCAAGTTCCGCACCTGTCAGGTTGCTAATAGTAGGGGTGATGGCAATTTCATTTCTATTTCCAGGTGCCTCCCCTTCCGTGTATTCGTACTCTGATGCATTTGTATGGATTCCCTGCTGGCAAGAAAGAGAATAATCTTTATCCTTTACCCGCACCTTATATTTATACAATGCTTCCACGCACATCTTTGCAGGCATTCCATCATCAGCCAGAAGTTGTTCCTGATCAGCCAGATATGTTTCTACCTGCTTTTCCCCATCCTGGGTCATGCTGTTGATCCCAGTCTCCTGATCCTGATAATACAGATCACTTCGTTTTCCGAAGGTTGTAACAAAAGTATCACTTCGCAGGGTTGCACTCACATTCACAAATACCAGCACAAACAGCGTACAGATAAAAAAGGCAATGATAATAGTCATATACCGTCTCGGTGCACTGAATATATCATTCACTGCCAGAAATGTACTGGTGCTTCTGTGGCTTTTCCCAAGCCTGAACGGAGATTTCTTCTTGTAGCGCTCCCCTGTCTCACCGGAACGGATAGCATCAATAGGTGAATACTTTTTCACCAGCTTCGTACACCGGAATGTAAAAAGAAGGATCACACCTACCACTAGAACTGCGCCAATCACTGACAGAAGAAAATGGTTATCTGCTTCCAGTACCATATTATTACTTACAGACTGCAAAAGCAGCTTTGAAAAAGGGACACTAAGCCAAAGCCCTGCCCCGGCTCCTACCACTGACATCATCAGATACTTTGCAAGATACAGGCTGCGGATTCTGAAATTGCTGATACCAATTGCCTTCATAACCCCGATCTCACGAAATTCCTCGGAAATAGTAAAAGTAATGGAGAATTTCAGCACAACAAAAGAGATCAGAATCAGACACACACTTAAGATCAGTATTGTAAATGCTACGATCATGTTCATCACATAAGTGGTTTTTATCATGGAATATGCACCAGAAAACATAACTCCTGGTACTTCAGAGATCAAGGATGCCAGATCCGACTCCTGTGCACCATCTGCCAGGTCAATATAGCACACCTGCCCCTGATATCTGCTTCGCACATTATCATTTGCAAACAGCTTTTCCATGTCGGTCTGACTGAAAAGAAACCGTCTGTTTTGCATCATAGGGGAACCGAAAAGCGCATCCTTTGCTGTGCCGTCCAGCGTTACAGAAAAAGATACACTGTCATGTGTAACCGTAATTTTATCGCCTGTCTTAAGATCGTTCTCTTCCATGAAATCCCCGGTTACATAGGCATGCCCGGGCTGGATTTCTGTGATCTGTTTGTTGTCTTTATCAAAGTATTTCAGCTGACTGTCTTCCAAAGCCTGGAAAACTACTGAATTTTTCGCTTCGATCTTTGTTCCGTCCGCTTTTTTCAGATTGGATTTAACACCCCAGATCACAGGTTCTATGCGGCATTCTTTGATATCATCATTTCCTTGCAACACATCTTCCAGCGCTGTCTTGCTTTCTTCTCCCATGAAGATCACCACATAATCCCCGATCCCGGCCTTTTTCAGATAATGGTCTGTTCCGTTCATAACAGAGACCACATTACTGAGTCCGCTTGCCACAAACATGGCAGCCAGCAGGATAAAAGAAAGAAGGACAGCATTCATCACTTTTTTTCTTTTTAAATCTTTTTTCAAAATACGAAAAAACATCCTGGATTTTCCTCCCTTTGTTTGATATAATCTCTCGGAATCTTCAGCCCAGTAAAATCAAGACTTTCAGATCCCTTTTTTTATAAAATCCCCCACTTTTTTGCAAAAATCGCTTGACAAATCTACCGAAAAATGCGGCGCTTCGCGCCCTTGATCAAAAGTACATTTTTCGATTGGAGGCGATTTTCTTGTTACCTGTTAATTGCGGCAGTCATGCTGACTACCAGAACTTTGTTGTTGAAAATCTTCGTAAATATTATCCTGATCCAAATGCCCTTACTCGTTCCACCTGGGATATCATTGAACGCTTTTGGCATCTTGATCTGTCGGATACAAATGTCCTTTTAGCTGATAAATATTCCAAGTTTGGCCCAGCTCCAAGAATTCCTTCCTGTATGCAGCGTTCTTACCTGTTATCCATTGATTTTAAAGTTTCCTCTATCACCGAATGGGCTGCGCAGCTTAAGATGAATCCTCTTTTCGCTATCCTCAGTGGTTTTCGGGTTGGTGACACTCCAGGTGTTGGCACCTTTTATGATTTTATGAAACGCTTATGGGATTCTGATGATCCCCATATGTCACCCCATATCCATCCGCTGAAAACAAAAGTGAAAAAGCCAGATGCAAAAGGAGAAAAAGCTCCTTCAGTTGAAAAAATAACCGTTGCTGAGCTTCTTCCCCAACTGGAAAAGACTTCTTTTTCCCTCGATGACCAGCCTTACGCTTCTCTTTTTAAAATCTATCAGAAAGAATTTCTGGATGTCTCCGTGAAAAAGGGCCTGATCCATAAGGATAATCTCGCCCTTGCCGGTGATGGGACTCCTGTTGCCACTTCCCACAGGGAACGCAAAAAACGCATATGCAAATGTAAGGAAAATGGCATCTTTGACTGTAGCTGTGACCGTTACTTTTCTCAGCCTGACTGTGACATCGGCTGGGATTCCTCTCGCGACTGCTTCTATCATGGATATGATTTATATATGCTGGTCGATTCGCAGAGTGATCTCCCGGTATTCCCCCATTATTCCTGTGCTTCAACACATGATTCGCATGGATTCCTTCAGGCCTTTTTTCGAATGAGATCTTTCCTTCCTGATTACAAAGTATCAAAAGTGCTTTTAGATTCTGCACATGATGCCATGCCTTACTATCAATACTTTAAGCGCCAAAACATCACTCCATTTATTGATCTGAACAGCAAAGCTGGAAGACCACCTGTCTATAAAAATGATTTTACCATTGATAAAGACGGGGTTCCTGTCTGCCCAGCCGGACACCGGATGCGGCGCGATGGTATCGAAGCTGCGAAAGGACGCATGAAATTCAAATGTCCGAAGATCAGTCATGCAGGCGGCTGTATTTCCTGTACCTGTGACAATCCATGCTCAAACGCGAAATATGGACGCACCGTCCATTTGGTCTTAAATGACAACCCAAGACTCTTTAACAATCCGCCAAGAAGCAGCAAAGAATGGAAACAGGAATACAATGCAAGAACATCTGTAGAACGTTCAAACAAACGTGAGAAATTAGACTTCAGATTAGAAGACGGCAGACACCGCTCTACAAAGATGTGGTACTGCCGCCTCTATCACATCCTGATGTTACAGCATCTGGATGCATGGGATCTGCCATCTGAATCTCCCCTGAGAAAGTTGATTTTGGATGTAGCATAATCCTATTGACTATCATACCACGCTTAGAGCCATAGTGAAAGCTATGTTTATTTCTCATGCCGTTTTTTTGTTCCAGAAACAATATCTACTTTTCAAAGTTCACTGCCAGAGTTTCGCTGGCATGATCAATCAGAATTCCGAGAGATCATTGATGTATCCATCTTACAGGAGAATTTATTAAACAATCCTTAAATGCCTGCTGTTCAGTAACTATTTTTATCTTAATCATTGCTTTTTACACCGGTCATACCTTTCGCACAACCATAGTTACAACAAAATCCTGCTCCTGGATTTCCGCATATACTTCCCCATCCATTTTCCGCATCAGCTGCCTGCTGATATAAAGCCCCAGCCCGGATCCCTTGGCTGAACCGGCATTGCTGCCTCGATAAAAAGAATCAAACAGATTCACAAGCTCTTCTGCTTTTAGTGTACAGCCGGAATTAAGCACATGAATCAATATACAATCCTCTTCCTCTCCAAAAGAGAGATTAACTCTTTCTCCATCCCCGTATTTCACCGCATTTTCCAGGAGATTCTGCAATACCTCGATCAGCCGGTCAGGATCTCCCTTCAATAAACAGTCTGTATAGGCCTGTATTCCAAAGCTGACATGCAGCTGTCCCAGTTTGTCCTCATAAAGCATCCGAATCGCTTCTATCACAGTTGAAAGATAAACCTCCCCTGGATCTACTGTCAGATGCAGGAAATCCTCCCTGGAAGCTTCCGTAATCTCACTTACGTAATCTTCGATCTCTTTTACATTTTTCTCAATGCCATGATATGCTTCCACACACTTTTCTTCCGTTGTATAAAGCCCTTCTTCCAGCACTCTTACGTACAGGCGGATGGCAGATAAAGGAGTCTTGATATCATGTGTAAGAGACAGGATCAGGGTCTTTTTCTCCTTTTGCAACTGTAGTTGTTTTTCTTTATTATCCTCAAGAGTATTTCGCAGCATGTCCATTCCCCATAGGAATCTGCCAAGGTATTGGCTTTTCTCTGCCGGAATCGGCATGGACAGATTTCCCTTTGCCAGTTCCTCTGTAAGATGCTCCATTCTGTGAAAAGGTTTTATTATTTTTTTCTTCATATAAGTCACTAAAAAAACAGACATGAAAAACAAGATTCCCAGGGCAATATCCATAAGGATCCATGTTCTGTAGTCTGTCCGATTATAAAAAACCTTGTAGATCGTATCTGTTTTTTCTTGTAGTTTCCGGATCACTGGTTCAGGATCTGCAATCCATATGTAGTAAATCAGGTTTGCAATCCCAATGAAAACCAGTTCCAGTCCAAGAAATCTTCTTGCAAATTTTTTATACTCATTCATATCTGTACCCAGTCCCCCACACAGTAATAATATGCTTTGGATCCTTCGGATCCTGCTCAATCTTCTTACGAAGCCATTTAATGTGAACAGTAAGGGTCTGTAGCTCGGATTCGCTGTCACTGCCCCATACACGATTAAACAGGTATTCCTTCTTTAGAGTAGTTCCTTTATTCTCGACCAACAGCTTTAGTAATTGAAATTCCTTTTCCGTAACATTCACAGGCTTTCCATTCACAGTAATGGTCTGGGATACGTTATTCAGCTTCAGATGGCCGCACACAAGCTCATCCAGTGCATATTTCCGCTTGAAGATCCCATTGATCTTTGCCATCAGTATATCAATATCATAAGGCTTGCCGATGTAGTCATCCGCTCCAATCTGCAAGCCTTTTAATGTGCTTTCCTTATCTGTCCTGGCACTTGCAATGAGAATATGGGTGTTGGAAGTCTCCCGTATTTTGGCACAGACAGAAAAGCCATCCACTCCTGGCAGGCCGATATCCAGCACGATCAGATTGGCGCCGTACCTTTCAAAAATGTCAAGGGCTTTTTCCCCTGTTTCTGCAAGACTTACGGTATAATTCTCTTTTCTGATAAAATCGCATAACAGTGTCCCGATTTCTATGTTGTCTTCTACAATAATAATATCCGGCACCTGTTTCTCCCTCCTGTGGTTCAGTCATGTCTTGTAACTGATATACAGATTATACATCTGCCAGCCAAAAGTCAACAAAATGTTTGATCATTCCCGATACCACAGCATTATAAATCCCGGCTGAAAATTCAGCCGGGTTATTTCTACACATCCACTATGCCATGCTGTTGACCGTTTTATATTTATAAAGCATCTCCGCATGGTTCTGCTCTTCGATCTGGATATCTGCCAAAAGTTTTCTCACACCTGGATCTCCAAACGCAAACACTTCTGTATTGTAAGTGGAAGAAACAAGTTTTTCTGTTCCGATACAATCGGTTGCAAGGAAGCTGTCTGCCTTCTTATCCTCTGAAGGTGCCATACTGTACGTAGCGGTTGGTTGATAATCTTTCCCCGCACAGTCATTGCAATCACAGGAAGGTACTCTTCCAGACAATACCTGTGTGAGCGAATCTAAATGTTTCTGCTCTTTTCCCTGCAGGTCTGTAAACAGGTCAACAAGTACCTGATCCTTGGCAAGCTTACTATATCTCTGGTATTTTTCCACACAGGACTGCTCCTGTGTCTGCAAATCTTTGATCACAGTTGTCTCTTTGTCACTTAATATCATCTTTCTGCCTCTTTCCCACAGGTCTTAAAACCTGTGATTGTTTTGTACGATGCTGATTTGAGTTTCAAAATGCCCAAATCCGGATCACACAGATTGCTCCGTGCTTTGCACTCCCACAATCCTGTAATCATGATGATATTATGCGCCCCAGAAATAGTAATTATTCATTTTCTTTGTAATAAAGCGACTAAGTCCGTTTCAAGAATCTTAAGTTTCTCGATCGTTAAGGAGCTTGTTATATTTTGCTCCACCAGTTCGATTATTTCATATACTTCCCAATCGTATTGATCAAAGAGATATCTGCCGGCAGCCAGGCAACGCTGTCTAACTGATCCTTGGTAAGCCACTTTGCAGCTTCTGCTTCTTTTAGCTCAAGATGGCCTTTTGTTACTTCCGCCCAAAAACAATCCATAGAAAGGTGGAAGCTGGGATAATCATACTCAATCGTATCCACCCATTCACCAATCTTGATTTCTGTATCCAGTTCTTCCATTATTTCTCTTGCAAGAGCCTGCTGTGGTGTCTCTCCGGCTTCTACCTTTCCTCCCGGAAATTCCCATCCGCCCTTAAATTCACCATAGCCTCTTGCTGTTGCAAATATTTTATTTTTCTCTTTCATATTGTCGCAGATAATTGCTGCTACTACTTTTATTGTTTTCATCTATTGAATACCTCTAACTATTTATGCCGTAATATTAGACTGCAAGTATCTTAATAAATCCTCTCGCACTGCATGATGCATTTTTATAGTAACCTTTGTGATTAGCTGCATACGTCCACGATTATCTTCTTTCTGTGCATTTAAGGCTTTTACGATATCGAACTGTCCCATGTAATAAAAACTTGTCTCCGCATCTGATTTTTTCACAAGTAAATGCTTTCTTGCAGCTCCAAGCACATCCTGCATATAAGAGCTGTCCAGACCTTTTCCAATTTGTGAATCCCACTTAAAGATCAGATTGTCCTCAAATGCATCTGCGTAATCCGGTTTTCCATCCACATAATTTTTCTCATCCTGGCTCTCTTCTTTATGATAGGTAATGAAAATAAAAACATCGTCTTTAATTCGTTTCATACCATACATGATAGAGGAAAGATCCTTCCCACAGTTCATAAGCAGACTGACATCCCTTCTGGAATACTTTTCATATAACACAAAGGGATTGTCCGCACTCCTCCCCGGAAGATACTTCTCCTGATATCTGGTAATACCAACCTTTATAATATCTTCCACCTGTGTATAGAACTGCCTGTGTGTAAGTCTTTCAGCGTAGCTTTGCACTCTTTGGATCATTCCAGGCCGGGTGCTTTCCAGGATATCGATCCGACTGAATTTCTGATATTCTGCTTCTTTACTCACAAAATGTCCCTGCAGCACCTGAACAGCATCCTTTACCTGTGCTATGCTGACCTCAAATCCAAACTTCTTTTTGTATTCTTCTGCAAAATCCTCAATCCTGATCTGATCTTTGTGAAGAAGCTGACCAAGTATTGCAAGCTCATCCGGACGCACTCCTGAGAGAACCGTTTTAGACAAATACTCCAGTGTTAATTTTTCCTGTTCACTTAAGCAATTCTTGTATTTCTCCTTTTCCATAGCCTGCATAAAGGCATCATACGTTTTATATTCTCTAATGATCACCAACGGATCAATTTCCTGATTCTCATAGAAATCATACAGAAGCGGAATCCGTCCCAATCGATTCTTCAAAGAAATATAGCTTTCTTTGATCAAGGCTTTCATACCTTTGATCCTGTCGATGGACTTAAAGATCTTGTCCTTGGAGATCTGGTCAAAATGAACAGTCGATGCCCCTGGTATCGTACTATTCCCACTAATCACGTACTTGCGGATCACATCTGCATTATAGGAACGATCCCCTGATAATGCCACCGGTATCATGAAATTATTATTATAATTCCCGATAAAATCCAAAACAACAACATATTCTTTCCCCGGTGCTTTTCTCAGTCCTCGTCCCAGTTGCTGAATGAATACAATCGGCGACTGTGTAGGTCTAAGCATAATAACCTGATTCACTTCAACAATATCCACGCCTTCATTTAATATGTCACGGGAGAAAATATAATCCAGAGGCTGCATCTCCTCTGTTGCAGCAGCTTCATCCATGGCCAGTCTTTCAAACGCCGCCAGGCGTATCTCCTCACTGTCATTACCACTTAATGCAACTGTACGGTATCCCAGTGCATTGAACTTTCGTGATAATTTTACCGTCCTGGTTATCATCCCGTTTGTCCGGAGTAGCTGTCATGCCCAAGAACAGCTTCGGTTTAAAATAATTAATGACCTTGGTGTAGATGTTGTTAGAACTATGGTGTGCTTCATCCAAAATAATGCAATCAAAATCATCTGGCTTGTACTGAAACAAATGTGTATCTCTATTCAAAGTTTCTACTGTTGCAAAAACATAGTCTTTTTCATATTCATAGGAACCGGCACCCACAAGGCCCATGGTAACACGTCTGTCAAATACCTTTTCATACGATTTCCTCTGCGACTTCTCCATTTTCCGTAGAAATCAGTTTTGTATTCCACTCTTTATTAACCGTCAGCGCCGCACTTGTCATATTGGAACTTCCAATGATGATCCGGTAAATCTCTTCTTTTTTGAAAATATATCCCTTCGTGTGGAAGCCATTTCCGGCAGTTTCCACGTCATACATTTTCAACGTAATATTTTTCAATCTATTGAGTTTCTCAAGTGCTCTCGGCTCGCTGAAATTCAGATAATTGGTTGTAAGGATCTGCCCCTTAATCCCCTTTTCTTCAAGCTCTTTTAAGGTCTGAAGAAGCGGAGTCACACCACCCATTGTGATAAATGCAACACTGATCTGAAACTGATCACAGCGCAGCAATTCATCCTCCACAGATGAAATTACCTTCTTCCCTTCTTCTGGATTATTCGACACAAATGCTGGCTTGTACGCCAGATTTGCCGCCACGGAACCATTTATATAAGCGGCACTTAAGCCATTTTGCAATTCATTGATCACATTCGCATCCATTGAAAAATCTCCCTCTCATTTCGTAATGAGCAAAACAAATACTTTGCTTAGTATTATACCTTATAGGAGAGAGTTTGTCATTGAATATCCATGAAGCATGCATGACAAAAACAACCGAAAGAAACGGTAACAATAAAAAACTGGTTCGAACATATTAAGGTTGATCAGTGTATTTGAACCTGTCTTTTCTATGGTCTTTCCGATAAATAGCTAGGCTGGCTTTTCATTAAGATTTCTCTTATGCTTTTTTCGTTGACATTTAATACTGTTCAATGTATCATATAATCAAGAAATGGGTTTTGTTACTGAGTAAGGTCATTTGACTGGAAAAGATTGCTCGTTTCTTTTTTTTATTTTCATGATATCGTATAAGTAATATTTCCCATCTTCATCGTGTCTGACCAACATCGCAACATTAAAGACGTTGTATCTCTTTATTTCTCCATCATCACCAAATACCGGAAGAGCAAATCTTGAATCATATGAATACCAACCACATTTAGCATCTTTACTATGCTTCTCCTTACGATTATCTTCATAAACCTCGTTCGTTGCTATTTTAAGCAATTCCGGTAATCCCTGTGCGGCATTCGCTTTTGCTTTCGCATTTGCTCCTTTCAAAATCCGAGTATAATTTGAGTGCGTATACTCATCAGGAAGATCCGATCCAATATAAATCATCTTATTGCAATCTTCTATCTGATAGAATTCTCCTACATACTGGCGTAAATACTTTTCAACTTCATCCCAATTAACTGCTCTTTTTCCCTTGAACAGAATATCGTGAATAAATACTGTTTTCTTTCCGTTCAAATCCTCGATAACATTTACTTTTCTCTCCAAGTTAACCTCCTAAACATTTACGCATTATAACGCATTGCGTTATGTTTATTGTAAAAAAATATACAGAGGATACCTTTTAATTATCTTCACTTTTGATTCGACGCTCTATTTCCGCTCTGTATTTCAACAATCGCAGTAAATAATCCGGAAGTTCTCTTTTCTCTGCTTCCCAATCTTGAACAGTACGATACGGAATACCATAATAATCACTAAATACACGTCTGTTCATTCCCATTTTTTCTCTTAATTCTTTTACTTCTTTTCCTCTACTCATGATAAAACTCTCCCACCAAAATAACGCATTGCGTTATTTAATAGTATCCGATATATGCTATGTTGTCAATCCACTATATTATCACCTCGCATCATATTATTCGCCCATATGTTTTTATAAAATAAAAAAGACAGGCTCAAACTCCTTGATTTTCAAGGAATTTTCACCTGTCTTTCTTCATAAGCACATCCAATAGCAAGTTTCCTCACACTGCTTATTGTTTTTCCCAATTGATGTGGGAATCTTACTTGAATTTTGCTTGATTCAGTTAAATAACACCATATTCTTTCAAAAGTTTTTCAACATCTGTGTTTTCGATAAACCCTAAGGCCTTTTTAATCGCTATTTTTTCTTTCAATCCCAGCTTCATCTGTGTCAAAGCTTCTCCATCACGAAGCTTTACGGTAGCATTTAACAGATCTCTCACATCGTAGGTACTGCCCCAGACTTCCGGCACACCGCGATCCACGTCTAAAAGTGTATACACTGCTTCCATGCCGGTTCTCATAGAATATTCTGTGGTAAAAATAGTATCTCTGGCTGTTTCCGCGAACTGACCGATAAAGGCAAAATTTACTGCCCCGTCAGGAACCACCTTCGGACGATCTGTATCATTTCTGGGCATGAAGAATGCGTCAATATAAGGCATCATAACCGGAACTGTATTGGCACTGTTCTCTGCAAGTTCTTCAATCTGATTTTCCGGCACACCGATATGATACAGCCATTCCATACAGATTTCTTTTCCTGTACAGTCTCGCATCGGTTTTTTAATATAATCACCAGGTCTGTCATTAAAGAGTGCATATACCCATACAAGGCAATGATCTTTCGGCTGAGTTCTAAACTGTGGCTGACGATTGATGGTCCAGCTCAGGAGCCAGCTGGAATCTTTAACTGTTACAATGCCTCCGGTTACCACTTTTCCGGTGAAAGGATCTCTTTTACAGATGTTCTTAATGTACGGAATAATACGCTGATCAAGCGTTTCCACAGTAGCACTCATCCAGTTACACAGTTCACTGTCATAGCAGAATTTATCCGGGTTTCCAAAGTCCGGACTCTGGGCTGCAATACGCCTCCACATATCCCATCCACCGCCCGGCTTGATTTCCGGGTCATATGGTGCCGGAGTATTTTGGGATCCCATTGCAGAATTCTCCACACATCCTCCGTTGGTGATAAAAACAAGATCATCTTCTGTCAGATCAACATAGCGGGTTTCACCTTCTGTTACAATTTCAATCCGTGTAGCCTGTTTTCTATCAGGTTCAACATGAAATTCAACATTCACCACTCTGGTATTATAATGGAATGCCACACCGGCTTTTTCCAGATATTTCACCATCGGAAGGATCATACTCTCATACTGATTGTATTTTGTAAAACGAAGCGCTGTAAAATCCGGAAGTCCTCCGATATGATGAATATAACGCTTGATATAACGTTTCATTTCCAGGGCACTGTGCCAGTTTTCAAAAGCAAACATCGTTCTCCAATAGAGCCAGAAGTTTGAATCAAATACTTCATCATCGAAGAATTCATCAATACGCTTATCATATAAATCTTCATCCGGGGTAAAGAACAGCTTCATAATCTCCATTTGGGCTTTGTCAGAAACTGCAAATTTCTTGTCTGTATGTGCATCTTCTCCACAGTTTACAGTGGCACGGCAAAGTGAATAATTAGGATCCTCCTTGTTCAGCCAGTAATACTCATCCAAAACACTGACTCCCTCTGTTTCGATCGATGGGATGGACCGGAAAAGATCCCACATAACTTCAAAATGGTTGTCCATTTCTCGTCCGCCACGCATCACATATCCCACGCCTGGGTATTCAAATCCATCACACGCTCCCCCTGGAATACGATCCTTTTCAAAAATATGAATATGCTCCCCTTTCATCTGTCCATCACGAACAAGATAGCATGCGGCTGAAAGTGCTGCAAGGCCTGTGCCAATAATATAAGCAGACTTGTGATCCACACCTTCCGGTTTTTTCGGACGAGCAAATGCCTCATAATTACCACTTGAATAATACATAATCATACCTCCTAAAGCTTTGACGACTCTATGTTTGTTAGTTATGCCCTGATTATATGTTAGTGGTCATTCTCCTGCAATCAACAAAACAACCGTGCCATCGAATTCTTTAACAGTAAAGCTGCATTGTTGTTTTTTTCAACAAAAACAGCAACTTGTTGGAATCTCAATCTATGCGGCACTTCTCCAACATACGTACCACATCCCCTTCAATAAGTGCACTGATTCGTGCAACCAGTTGTTCCGGTGATGTCTTCATATCATTCCGTATCCAGTCCAGAATTATTCCTACAAAAGCAAATTTATAAAAATCTGCAATAAATTTCTTATCTTCTTCCCGAACACTCATGCCTTCTGCGCATTCTTCAACTACATCCTTGATCAGTCGATAAACAACTCTATATAAATATTGTGTGATTTGCTCCTGGCTTACATAATGATATACATTTAATATAAAAGGCTTATTTTCTTCAATTGCATAAAAAATATTCAAGAAGCCCTGTTCCCATGTATCATACGTTGTGTTTCCATCCGCTGCTCTTTTTGAATCTTCTTCACAGGACCATTCCACCAGATCATAAATATCTTTGAAATGATAATAGAAGGTTGCACGATTAACGCCACAATCTTCGGTAATATCATTGATCGTGATCTTATTAACCGGTTTTTTCATAAGCATCCTCTTAAGTGATTCTTCTAACGCTCTTTTTGTAAACTCTGCCACGTATCATTCCTACCTTTCTATAATAAGACACAGGCAGCGTATATACTGTCTGTTCCTTGCTAAAAATACCCCGCTGGTCTTCCAACGGGGTATCATTGATTACTTCTTCGTGATTCAAGAGTTATTCTTCTGCTGAAAACTGATCTTTTCCAACAGAACATAATGGACATTCAAAATCGTCCGGAACATCTTCCCACTTGGTTCCCGGTGCAATACCGCCTTCCGGATAACCTTTCTCCTCATCATATTCCCATCCACAAACATCACAAATGTATTTCATTGTCAGTTCCTCCCTTATAATATTTATGATCACGTTACTTTTCAGGAATGATTCTTATTTATTATTATATACAATTTGAAATAAAAGTCAATACAAAAATAGGAATCATTTCTGTTTTTATCGCATTCCATATCTTTTTGCAAGGATCTTTTGCGGTGTAATCCACACACTAAAACGAAAATGCATTTTTTCAAAGTTTGAACTTAGGATCCACATATCCATCCTGACTCATCAGGCTTTCAAGTGCCTTTGCTTTTGCTTTGATTTCGATTGATGCAAATTTGTAGATCTCATCTACTTTATCGTTTACTGCAATAAGAAGCTGTTTTAAGGCATCAAGAATCTCTTTCTCGGTCTCATTCACAATGTCTTCTCCGATGCCTGCGTCCAGGTACTCCAGATATGCAGACGTCAGCTGTAATGTTTCCGGAATATAATAATCATAAAACTGATCCAGATCTGTCTGATACACTCCTTCAAACTTTGTAACTGCATCCTGCAGAACTGGCAGTCTTAAAATCAGTTCCTCATATAATCCTTTTATTTCCTCCGGCAGCTCACAGTGCAGTAAAAGCCTGGCAGCTTCTGTATACCCCTGTAATGTCCGCTGTCCCATCTTCTGTTCAAAAGCTGCAGTATCAAGCGCTGGTCTGGATGGTGCCACTGTTTGTTCTTTTGCTGCCACATGATCCTGTCTATCTTTCATAACAAAGTCACCGCCACTGATTACAGACTCTACAGATCTGTCAAAATCAATGTCATCAAATGACACTTCCATATCCTCAGAATCGTCTGGTACAGAGAAATCTGTTGCTCCTTCGGAATCGTCATGAACATTGGTAATTTTAGGCTGTGCGGCTACGATCCATGCCTCTTTTACATTGATCCAAAATTGTTTTTCTATCATCCCTGTTCACCCTTATAATCTATCCCATATAATGCACTCATACAATAAACAGAATGCGGGCAAAATTCACAGTTTCTTGATCCAGTCTGCTGACCACGGTCATAAAAAATCCCTCTGCGTCCCTCCTGACTCATCAGCATAACTGCATTTTTCCTGGCCTGTTCATAAATTCTTTCATCCAGGAATGTAAGATTCAAACGGTAATTTGTATAATTTTTATCCTTATATGCAGTGTAAGCATCATCCGGTTCCATAACCGGCCACCTTGCAGCATCATCCCTCATCTGACGTTTTTCTGCTTTCCTGATGTTTGGAAATATTTCAAAAACCTGCCCGGCAATCTGCTCGATGGTATACTTTCCCTTCAGCAGCTTATTGAATATCTGAATCAGCCGGACAATCGCCCTGTTCTGCTGATATTCACTTCTATAAGCGGAACTGTCTCCAAGCACATATTCATATACAAAACGCATCGGACATAGCGAGTAAACCAATTTCGCATCATGCTCATACATTTTTTCATTATCTCGAATATCAAAGGAACAATCCAGATGCTTATGCGGATAAATACCGGCTACATATGGCAGCTCCTGTAAACGGGCATCTGTTCCCCGGATTTGTGTATCACTCAATTTATCAAGTAATGTAATGTATGGCGACGGCGAGTATAGCTTTTCGCCCTGTTTTTGTATCCAGGAAATTTCCACATCTTTATTTTTAAGTGCAGTGTATAAGTAATATCGATTTGACAATGGGGTCAACCTGTTATTTTTAATCCAATTGTTAAGATAAGTATTCTTATTACACTCAGCAATTGTTAAAAGTACGTCCTCATCCAGCGGCCAACCATACTTTCCGGCTGCACCGGGCAGTCTGGAAATGTCTGCCAGGCATATATGCACTTTCTCTTTTGCAGCAATCGGTGCCGCTTCAACCTGAAAAATATTAAACACAAGCGTCTGAAGTCCTGCATGGCTCTGTTCTTCATCATCTGTCCTGCCGCCCATGAAAGACAGCAGTGCTGCTGCCAGATCACCCGGGTAGCACAGAAAATCCCTGACCTTCTCACTTTCCAATGCTTCAAATATTTGTTTTACCTTTTCACGTTCTTCCAGATATAGTTCCTTAGGCATACCTTTGTGCATATAAAGCATACCATCCAGTTTATTCATATGTTCATGTATAGAAACCGGCTCATTTCCTCCAAATAAAGCCTTAGCCATCCTTATCAGCTGATCAATAATATCCATCACTTCTGCAATGTGGCTTTCATTTATGGAAAATGCACTAAAATAGCGAAGCGGGTTGCCTAAAGTCTCTTGTTTTCTTTTGTCCTCCGGATCATCTGCCTGAACTGTAAAAACATCCACTGCGTTATGGCAGGCATCTGTAAAATTATCCAGACAAGCCTTCCATTCGTCCACTGTATAACACCCTTCAAAATACGGCAGCAGCCTCTCTAAATCTTCTGTAAAATTCACGCTGCTTTTACCATTAGAAGAAAGCCATCCTGAAGCAAAACACTTTCGCAGTCCATTCTGGCTTAATACAATGCCTTGAAGGTCTTCATCCCACATACGATGCAGTGCATATACAAACTGGCCAATTGGATATGACAACAGATTTCTTGTTTCATACTGTTCAGGATAATAATCCTTCAGCATATTATTCGCAGCCCTATCATCTGCACAATAAATATAATACCCTGCTTCTTTGATACGCGGAATGTCTTCTATAAATTCAACTGTATTATTATATTTAATAATGCTTATATTGGACGCACTGGTCTTTTCACCTGTTTCAAAAATCTCACCCAACGGATTTATCTTTATATCCGCATCCTGTCTGATCCACATTTTCTTTTCAGGAAATCCGTTCTTATGATCATACAAATACTCCCAGATCTGATTGGCATACGGATATTGTTCTTCATCCTGAATCAATGCGTAGATATCATATCCTGCATGCCCAAAGCAGTCAAACACATACTGCTGTATAGGCGTGAGAAACTGAAAGCCATGCCATACGATCTGTTTTCTTCCATGAAACTTAAATATTTTATTTACAGCATCTGAAAAGACGTCTGCATCCTGCAATTCTACTAATCTGTTCCTGAAGTTATGGATCGAATCATCTGCATTCTCAAGCTTCTTCCACATCTCTACAAACAGACGGATATCCCTGGATGGATCCTGGATATCTTCCGGACGAATCCTTGCTTCCTCTAAACGAATCACGTTATTTATTGCAAAATAAAGATTCTTTTTGCATCCAAATAACCAGTCTCTCTCAGATTTGTCTTTTGCAGAACGGATCTTATCCCTGAGAAAATGGTTCAGCACCGTAATATAAGCAAATCTTTGTCCACTGGTATTCCAGCCTGGAAATAGTCTTTGTAAAAAGCCGGAGAATCCCATTATGTTGCGTTGAAAAATACGCATATCAAAAGCCATGCTCCTGGCCATTTCCAAAGACATCGTCAGTTGAGGCAGTGCTGCAATCTGGGAAAAGAAGGATGCTTTTTTCAATTCTGTTATTTTCACATATGTATAGACCCTGTTACTCATCGATCAATCCTACCTTTCTGATCAGTGAAGACCAGCTTTCATAAGAGTCCCAGTCATTGACCAAAAGAATCAATTTATTTACAGCCCTGGTCATAGCTACATAAAACATTCTCGTTTCTTCTGCCATACCTTTTCGTACTGCATCTTTACGCAGCTCATCGTACCAAACACTATTCATATGCTCCGAAAAGTTTCTTTTGTAATACCATGCAGCTTTTTCTTCATTCATTAAAATGGTAGTTTGTTCATGGGGAATTAAGCTTCCATTCATAGCCGGCATTATAACCGTATCATATTCCAGCCCCTTTGACTTATGGACTGTCATAATATAAACACTGGTATAATCATCAGCCATTTCTATATCCGGTTCCATTTCTTCCCGGTTAGTAGAGATCATTAAGGTCAAATATGTATAAAGGTCATATAATGTAGCAAATTCCCCATCCATTCTCTGCTGTATCATCTCCATAAGCTTATCAAGATTCATCTGATAGCTTTTGGCATCAATAAGAGCCTGTCTGTTTTTCCTGGCCTCCGTCCAATCCCCGCCATGCATACGGACTTTATCAAGTGCGATATAATTTTCGATCACACGCTCATTTTCCACAATCTCCCTGATCACAGAAAGTACCGGTCTGATGCGAAATTCCTTTTGATACTTATGCCAGTTTGTATGAACAGTGTAATTCTGAAGATATTCATTCAAAGCCTTCTGATTCCCTTTAAGCTGCTCCATCTCTGTAACGGAAATCATGCTATCATAATCAGCATATGGCGTCATTAGATAATTATATGTATATACAGGCTGATCCACGAAAATATAGGAGCTGATCATTGCATAAAAATCCCGAACTGCTTGCGACAGAAAAAACGGTTTGTCCGAATTTAATACAACGCTCTTTCCGTTTGCCCGACAAAGATTGGCAATCTCTGCTGCTTTTCTGTTACCTCTCACAATAACTGCCACTTTTGTCTGTTCAGAAATCTTCTTTTTGCCTGACCTGACATCCAGTTCAAGATCCTGAAGTGCCTGATTAATAACATTCATGGTTTGCGAAGGTATTTCACTTTTTTTATAGACCATCTCCATATGCACTTCTCCGATATCCTTCTTAAAAGGCCGTACAGATTCTTCATATCGCAGCAAGCCTTCCTGTGACCATGCAAAGAAATACTTCTCCATGATCTTCATTATGTTAGAGCATGTTCTATAATTATTTCTCAGACTGTAATAACGAAGCGTTCCCTTCATCTCCCTCTCAAGAATGTCAAAAGCCTGATCTGTAGCACCTTTAAATGCATAAATACTCTGTTTAACATCCCCAACCACAAATAATCTTGTGCCAATTGTCCTCGCAAGATTTGCAAAGGTGCGTATCTGGGTTGCATCTATATCCTGAAACTCATCAACAAAAAGATATCTCATATCCAAGCCATTACAATCTAACCGCTTATCTAATAAATAATGGCCAAAATCAAAAAACAAGTCATTAATGGAAATAGCATTGGCATCCAGTTTTAACTGTCTGTATTTTTCCTCGAATTGCTTTAATACAACACATAAGATCTTCTGGAAATTTGCGACTACCTGGTTTTGATCCGCATTACCCCAATCCTTTTCCAGGATCTGATCGATCGTATATCCTTTTCTGGTCAGTTCCCGCCAGTAGCTGTCTATCAGCCGACACGCCTCCGAATATGTCATGCCAATCTGTGCATCAATTGATTTTTGTTCGTTAAGACAATCAGAAAGAAGATCCTTGATCAAATCTTTTCGTTCTTTTTCCATGGGTTGAATCTGTAAATCACGGCCAAATCCTACCCCTGTACCAAATCGCCTGAAAAGATCATAAGCAAGGCTGTCAATGGTGCTGATATGCATCTGTGACTGCTGTTCCAGCCATGACAAATACTTTTTATTCTTTGTCAGGGAATACTTGCTTAATAACTTCTCCTGTAGCTTATCATTCATCTGATTGGTTGCTTCGTTGGTAAAGGTGATCATATATATCTCAGACATATTCAGATCAGGAACCATATGCATTAAATACAGGATCCTGTCGATCATAACTGTGGTTTTTCCTGTTCCTGCAGAAGCCTTTACCACGATGTTAGATGCTTTATCACAATGTTCAACCCGGTACTGTGCTGTATTAAATGCATATATGTTATTCTCAAACCATTCAAACAAAGCTCTGTAGTCAGCATCCAAGCCAATACCATCAACCACTTTAGATGATGGTATTGATGCCCAGCCTTCAAAACTGCTAATATCATAGGTCTGCAAAAATAATCCTTTTACAAATCCAGGAAACTCTTTTCGCAAAGCTTCACAATCATGGGTTTCGCCAAACCAGAATACCTTTATTCCATTCAGTAAATATGTCCTGATTTTATCATGATACAGGAGTAGTTCTTCTTTGAAATATAAGATTGAATATCGCGGTTCCATGTCAGCTCCTATCTGCTTCGTAAATGCTGTTCGTCTGTTATCTTCTGATACTATTCATAAGAAATTATTTTTAAAAAACATTTCAAAAATATAGGGGAATCTTTAGCAAAATCCCCCAGAGTTCCACTTGATTGTAGGTAATAGCACCTCGCTATGATTATCGATTATATCATCAATCAGCCTGAAAGTCATCAGAGTTCCATAAACCACTTCTGCAACTTCCCCTCACACTCACCGTACTTGAAAGATGTATAAATCACACCGTTATCTTTCAGTGCATCACACATATTCCGGATCACAGGAAGAATATCCACAGGACTTTTGTCTTGACTTTCTTACCCGCACATCATATTATTTAATACAGTTCAAATAAATACTATATGCAGTAAGGAGGTGCAGCATATATGCGTTCCTCAGCATTCATAACTTTTTTTCACGATGCATTAAACGCTTACAATAAAATGTGCGAACCTATTCTTCACGAATTTGATATTCCACAGGTATCTTTTGATATTTTGATGTTTCTGAACAATAATCCGGATTTATGTACGGCTCAGCAAATAAGTGAATTTCGGAACATAAAAAAGAACTTAGTATCTGTCCATGTTGAGAAACTGGTAACTGCCGGTTATCTGCAACGGGGAACTGTAGCCGGAGACAGGCGCAAAGTTCTGCTCTCCTGCACAGAAAAAGCCCAGCCAATTCTCAAGGCCGGCCTGGAAATGCAGCAAGATTTTAACCAGAAGCTTACTCTGGATATCCCCCAAAAATATATGAATATTTTCAAGGAAATCACCGAATCTATGGCCGCGAATACTCGCCAGATGCTCAATGAATAATGTTAAAAGAATACTTCTAAATGAATAACACAAAACCAAAAAGGAGATATTGCCCATGCAAAATAATAAAAATTTTCTAGGTACAGAACCTATTGGAAAGCTTCTTCTCAAACTGTCTATTCCCACAGTAATTGCCCAGCTTATCAATATGCTTTATAACATCGTAGACCGAATCTATATCGGGCACATCCCTGGTGATGGCAGTCTGGCTCTTACCGGTGTAGGCGTCTGTATGCCAATCATTATGATCGTATCTGCTTTTGCTGCCCTGGTCAGCTCCGGCGGTGCACCAAGAGCATCTATTTACATGGGAAAACAGGACAACCAATCAGCGGAGAAAATATTAGGCAGTTGCTTCTTTCTCCAGATTATCGTTTCAATTATTCTGACTGCCGCTTTACTGTTATGGGGCAAAGATATATTGCTGGCCTTTGGTGCCAGTGAAAATACCATCAGCTATGCATCCAATTACATGCGTATCTATGCCTTCGGTACACTGTTTGTTCAGCTGACTCTTGGTATGAATGCCTTTATTACTGCTCAGGGATTCACAACTATTTCGATGGTTTCCGTTCTGATCGGTGCTATTTGCAATATTGTTTTAGATCCTGTATTTATCTTTGCCTTCCACATGGGGGTAAAAGGTGCAGCCCTGGCAACTGTAATATCACAGGCAGTTTCTACGCTTTGGATCATCTTGTTTCTTTGTGGTAAAAAGACACAGCTCCATCTTAGGAAAAAATACATGCGCCTTGTGCCAAAGGTCATTCTCCCTTGCGTTGCACTTGGACTTGCTCCATTCATCATGCAGGCAAGCGAAAGTGTTGTAACCGTTTGTTTTAATTCATCCCTGCTCCGTTATGGAGGCGATATTGCCGTGGGAGCAATGACGATCTTAACCAGCGTTATGCAATTTGCTATGCTTCCTCTTCAGGGAATCGCACAAGGAGCACAGCCTATTTCCAGTTACAATTACGGAGCAAAAAATGCAGACAGGGTAAAGAAAACTTTCCGTTTACTGTTGATTACCTGTTCCGCATATGCTGCATTACTCTGGGCATCCGTACAGCTTGCCCCAAGATTATTTGTAAGTATTTTTACTGCTGATGCAAGTCTTATTGATTTTACTGCACCAATGTTAAAAATCTATCTGGGTTCTATGCTCCTGTTTGGTATCCAGATTGCGTGCCAGATGACATTTACCTCACTTGGCAAAGCAGTCTGCTCTATCATTGTTGCCGTTGTCCGCAAATTTGTACTATTGCTTCCGCTTATCTATATCATGCCTCATGTTGTATCCAATCCAACTGCAGGCGTATATATGGCCGAGCCTATTGCTGATCTGATCGCAGTGACCTTTACATCTGTTTTATTTGCAGGTCAGTTCAAAAAAACACTTGCAGAAATTCAGAATTAAGCACTATAAAAATAATAACCTGATTGCCATAGTAAACTACTTGGCAGTCAGGTTATCAACACATCCCAAATCTATCATATGAATCCATTAAGGATTGTAAGTAATGCTCCAACTATTTTCGTATCGTACATCAATCGGATAAAATATATTCCATCTGTCTTTCTTTTGTTTTCATTCCCATTTTTTCATAAAATTTTTCAGCTGAAGTATTTCCTGTCCATACATTTAATGTCACTTCATAGCAGCCCAGCCGCTTCGCTTCGTTTTTTACATAGTTAAACAGACTTTCTCCGATATGCTGACCTCGCTCCTGTTGATCAACACATAAATCATCAATAAAAAGAGACTTAAACGGCACCATATTGTTTGAAAATGGCTGTTCCCGTAATTGGCAAAATGCATAACCTACACAAACATCTGCCTTGTTCACTGCAACATAGATTGGATTCTCTTTGTTTTTCAAAAGCGCTTTCAATTCGTCTACCGTATATTTTGTTGTACCCGGAATGAAAATATCAGGCCTTATATCGGCATGAATTTGTAACACCTGTCCCAGTAATTCAATAATCCTTGGAATGTCTCTTTCTTCTGCTTTTCTGATCATTATTTTTGTCTCCTTCATATATACATCAAGCTGATCCCAGTGTGCCACCCTCTTTAATTTTTTCTATATTTTAACGGCGACACTCCGTATGCTTTTTTGAAACTTCTGATAAAATAGCTTACATTCTGATAACCACTTTGCATGGCTGCCTCTGTAACAGAAATATCAGTGTCTTGCAGCAGCTGTTTTGCATGCTCTAATCGTAAATATGTCACATATTGTGAAAGGGTAATATGAAAATGTTCCTTAAAATACCGGGATATATATTTTTCTGAAAGATGAAACTGTGCCCCAAATTCCCTTAACAATATCTTCCCTGTAAAATTCTGCTGTATATACGAAACCATCTCTTTTTCTATCGTATTTCTGCCGCTGGTATCATTTTCAACTATAAATCCCTGTTTCCACATTTCAAGGATAATTTGTAAAAGAACTATTTTCGTTTTGATCTGAGCAGTTATTATTGACTGGCTTTCATCATTTTCTGTCACATATATCTCAATTAACTGCTGGCATAGTTCTTTTACCGTATCTTTCACTCTTGGAGTTATCATCAGATGACCGCTGTTTAATGGCTCAAGCAATCGCTCATCTAACATGTCATCTGTACGAAAGGATATATATTTTAACGGAAAAAGAAAAGTAAAATAATCCACAGCACCAGCCTGTGAACCCATAAAATGCAGATTGCCCGGTGACACTACAAAGGCATCCCCAGGTTTTCCTATATAGTTCTCACCTGATATACTTACAGTCAGAAGGCCACTTTTTACATATACAATTTCAAATTCATCATGCCAATGCACCGGTACCTGAAATGACCTGCCCCCATTCCTCATATGATATATACTAAATGGATCGTCCTTTGTACCATGTGGTTTGTTTTCCTTTAATTCAAAGTACATAATCTCTCCTAAGGTTATACAAGACTCTTACTTTTCCATTTTCCACTCTTCCATCTAAGTACCATTCCAACGGCTCTGGCACATTCATCTGCTGCCATGGCAATATAGGATCCTACCGCCAGAAGTCCCATATGTATTCCGAGAAAGTATGTCCCGCCAACAGCAAACAGATACATAAAGATTGCCCCCATTATAACAGGAAAAAGTGCATCTCCGCTGGTTTTTAACGCCTGTCCGTATACAAGATTTGTCACCCTTCCAAATTCAAGGAATATGTCTACTATTAACAACTTTACCACAAGATTTATCATTTGTGTATCATTTGTAAATAAATGCACTATAAAATGTCCGGACAGTGCAAATGTGATAGAAAAGCAGGCGGCTGTTACAAGACCATAGAACACAGCTTTTCTCGTACCCCTGTCACAGTCTTCAAACTCCTTTGCTCCAATTCTCCAGCCGGTCATAATCGCATTCGCCTGTGCAAGTGCAGCACCTACACAATACGAAAAGTTTGAAATCTGCAGAGTATATGAACGAGCTGTAACATTCATTCCATTGGCATCCATCTGATTCATAAAACGCACGATGAATGTCAGTGCCACATTATAAAGTGCTGTTTCAAAAGCAGAAGGAAAACCTATCTTAACAATCTGCGCAAGTATCCTTCGTGGTGCAATACGCTGAGGATTCTGCTTTGCTTTTATAAGTACAGCTCCCATAATCGCTACAATAATAAGATTGACAACCCTTGAAATAACTGTGGCAACAGCAACTCCCATAACTCCCCAGTTAAATATAAACAAGAATACCGAGTTCAGTATTAAATTAAGAACATTTCCAACAATAGTTCCTATTAATGAATGCTTTGTATATCCAAACACTCTCAAATAACTGGCAAAAATAGGAATAAGTGCATTTAAAAAACATGCACCTCCAACAATTTTAAGGTATGTTTCCGCCGGCTCAAGCAAAGCCGGGGCAATACTTACGATTCTAAGTATATTGCCAGAAAAAGCAGCAAGAACAATAGACATCAGAATACCTATCACTGCATTAAATATCAGTCCAAGCTGTCTGGCCTGATATGCGATCCCAGGTCGTCCTGCTCCAATATTTTGTGACATAACAGCTATCATACCCGATGATATTACTCCAAACATAATGATAAAAACGCCTATATATGTATTTGCTGTTCCCACTGCTCCCACCGCCTGATCACTGACAGACGATAACATAAGTGTATCCACCATACCAGAAAGCATATATAACAAAGTTTCCAGGCATATCGGTATCGATAATTGCGTTAGTGTTTTTCTTTCAACTGCCATATTTTTCTCCTCACATACTATCTCCAAAATAGGCGTTTGCGAAACGCCACAACACCGCATAAATACGGCATTTTTTGTTACCTAAAAACAAATAACTCCTCACTGGACATGGT
>NZ_JAOQJL010000042.1:0-31262 GCF_025566965.1 Blautia ammoniilytica
TGTTAGGAGATTTTTCAGCGGATAAATATTTGAATTTAGAAAACTTACAAAAATCATCTTGACAAACTCGTTCCCGAAGGGACGGGCTATCGTGCGAAAACACGGTTTGCCCGGTTTTTTAATCTTCCGGAATTGATTTCTCTTTTTAAAGAAAGTGCAGATATCCAGACTGCGGATATGCTGAATCTGCCTGTACCAGAAGCGGAATATATCAATGAGGTGCTAAAACCCAGCGAGATACAGCAGGATATGGTCAGTGCATTTGCCGACAGGGCAGAGGCGGTTAGAAGCGGTTTGGTAGAGCCAACAGTGGATAACATGCTGAAAATTACCAATGATGGAAGAAAGTGTGCGTTAGACCAGCGGCTGTTAAACGACATGCTGCCGGATGAAGCGGACAGCAAGGTAAACCGTTGCGCAAAAAATGCATATGACATATGGGAAGAAACGGCAGAAAAGAAATCAACGCAGCTTATCTTTTGCGATTTGTCCACGCCGAAGAATGACGGGACATTCAATGTATATGATGACATTCGTGAAAAACTGGTGGAAAAAGGAATACCGAGGGAGGAAATTGCATTTATCCATGAAGCGGGCACAGAAGCAAAAAAAGCGGAATTGTTTGCAAAGGTACGTGCCGGACAGGTGCGTATCCTGCTTGGTTCCACGCCGAAATTAGGAGCAGGGACGAATATACAGGACAGGCTTATTGCCCTGCATCATTTAGACTGCCCCTGGAAACCTTCGGATGTAGGACGGATTTTGCGGACATTCAAAATAAAAAAGAATGTGGAGGTAACAGACAATGGCAAAATCATTATTTGAGGAACTGGACGGCAAATACGAAAGGCAAGGGGATTATTTGATACCGTGCTTAACTGTACCCGCCGAAGAAGAACAGGCAATAGGCATCTGGGGGCAACGGCATTTAGATTATCTAAAACAGTACCGTAAAGTTACATACACCAATCTTCTTACAAGCGGCAGGCTAAACGCCTACCTTGCCGACATCAACAGACAGGCACAGGAACGCTTTGAAAGGCTCATAGAGGTATGAAACAGGCACAGGGCATAACGGAACAGCTAAAGGCAGAAAACGCCTTAGAATGGACAGGATGCCTCAATAACATAAGGGCTTGTGCGAGGGAGATTGTGGAAAAGGAAATTATTTTTGCATAAACAGATGATTAGTGGCCGGGGGAAATCCTGCCGCTTTTTCTGCTTTAGTTTGTCAGCTTGACAAATAAAGGGTTAAGGAATATAATTAGATTCAGTATTATACAAGGAGTTAATAAATATGCGGCAAGGTATTCTTAAATAAACTGTCAATTTGATAGTGGGAACAAAAAGTAGCAGTCCCGTTTCACTTTTAATATGGGGCTTAGTTTTTTGTACCCAGTTTAAGAATACTTTTATCATGTAATTTTATATGCCCGAAAACATATAAGTGTTTTGGGGCTATTGGAGTTATTTACCCAGTGATAGGAGTATTTATCACTGGGTATTTTTATGCCCTTTTTTGGGTGTTGATAGGAGGAAAATCACATGAAAATAATTAACTTAGGCATTCTGGCTCACGTTGACGCAGGAAAGACAACATTAACGGAGAGTTTATTGTATACCAGTGGTGCAATTGCAGAACCAGGGAGCGTAGATAAAGGCACAACAAGGACAGATACAATGAATTTGGAGCGTCAAAGGGGAATCACTATCCAGACAGCAGTGACATCTTTTCAGTGGGAGGATGTAAAAGTCAACATTATAGATACGCCAGGCCATATGGATTTTTTGGCGGAAGTATACCGTTCTTTATCCGTATTAGACGGAGCAGTATTATTAGTTTCTGCAAAGGATGGCATACAGGCACAGACCCGTATACTGTTTCATGCACTACAGACAATGAAGATTCCGACAATTTTTTTCATCAATAAAATTGACCAAGAGGGGATTGATTTGCCAATGGTATATCAAGAAATGAAAGCAAAGCTTTCTTCGGAAATTATAGTGAAGCAAAAGGTTGGGCAGCATCCTCATATAAATGTAACGGACAATGACGATATGGAACAGTGGGATGCGGTAATTATGGGAAACGATGAACTATTAGAGAAATATATGTCAGGGAAACCGTTTAAAATGTCAGAACTGGAACAGGAAGAAAACAGGAGATTCCAAAACGGAACGTTATTTCCCGTTTATCACGGAAGCGCTAAAAACAATCTGGGGATTCGGCAGCTTATAGAAGTGATTGCCAGTAAGTTTTATTCATCAACGCCTGAAGGTCAATCTGAACTATGCGGGCAGGTTTTTAAGATTGAATATTCAGAGAAAAGGCGGCGTTTTGTTTATGTGCGTATATATAGCGGAACATTGCATTTGAGGGATGTTATTAAAATATCTGAAAAAGAGAAAATAAAAATCACAGAGATGTGTGTTCCGACAAACGGTGAATTATGTTCATCCGATACAGCCTGCTCTGGTGATATTGTAATTTTACCAAATGATGTTTTGCAGCTAAACAGTATTTTGGGGAACGAAATGCTGTTGCCGCAGAGAACATTTATTGAAAATCCTCTCCCTATGCTCCAAACAACGATTGCAGCAAAGAAATCTGAACAGCGGGAAATATTGCTTGGGGCACTTACAGAAATTTCAGATGGCGACCCTCTTTTAAAATATTATGTGGATACTACAACGCATGAGATTATACTTTCTTTTTTGGGGAAAGTGCAGATGGAAGTCATTTGTGCCATCCTTGAGGAAAAATATCATGTGGAGGCAGAAATAAAAGAGCCTACTGTTATATATATGGAAAGACCGCTTAGAAAAGCAGAATATACCATCCACATAGAAGTCCCGCCAAATCCTTTCTGGGCTTCTGTCGGGTTGTCCATAGAGCCGCTCCCTATTGGAAGTGGAGTGCAGTATGAAAGCAGAGTTTCACTTGGATATTTAAACCAATCGTTCCAAAATGCGGTTATGGAGGGGGTTCTTTATGGCTGCGAGCAGGGGCTGTATGGATGGAAAGTGACAGACTGTAAAATCTGTTTTGAATATGGATTGTATTATAGTCCTGTAAGTACCCCCGCAGACTTTCGGCTGCTTTCCCCTATCGTATTGGAGCAGGCTTTAAAAAAAGCAGGGACAGAACTATTAGAGCCATATCTCCACTTTGAAATTTATGCACCGCAGGAATATCTCTCACGGGCGTATCATGATGCTCCAAGGTATTGTGCAGATATTGTAAGTACTCAGATAAAGAATGACGAGGTCATTCTGAAAGGAGAAATCCCTGCTAGATGTATTCAAGAATACAGGAACGATTTAACTTATTTCACAAATGGGCAGGGAGTCTGCTTGACAGAGTTAAAAGGATACCAGCCAGCTACTGGTAAACTTATTTGCCAACCCCGCCGCCCGAATAGCCGTATAGATAAGGTTCGGCATATGTTCCACAAGTTAGCCTAACAGCTTGCATAAGTCGTATAAAATGAGATTTGAAAGGATTAGAAGCTAATTATGATGAAATGCGAATGGATATTATGTCCTGTTTGTGGGAGCAAAACCCGTAATAAAATTAGGAAGGACACTGTTTTGAAGAATTATCCCCTTTATTGTCCAAAATGCAGACAAGAAAGATTGATTAAAGTTGACAACTTGAAGATAACTGTCATCAAAGAGCCAGACGCTTAAGACGCAGAGCCGATGAAATTGTGGAACAATTCACGAATCATCGGCTCTTTTTGTTTCGTATTTGAAAGAACAAACTCACCAAATAAAAAAAACGATATTCGGGTGGGTTATTTTGTTATACCCTAATTTACCCTCTGAATTTGTTTTTAAATTTGGAGGGATTTTTTTATGTCCTTTTTTCGGGCGGTTATCTATCTGCTCATACGAAGTAAAATTTATCAATACATAACACATCAGAGAATGGCAGGAAACCAGTTAAAAAAATCTTTGTCTATGCAACAGTACTTCCTGCCTTGAAAGTAGAAGTACAATCTCCATACAACAGAATTAGCATTTCCTATAACCGTAAAGGTCACAGAGCCTTTGCGGTTTTTCTTTTGTCATTTTTTGTTGGAATATGCCGCAGGGCTGTTTCTGATATGCGGTGTCGTTCTCCGCCTCTCCATCTGGATTTTTTACATTTCAAAAATTCAGATGGAGGTATTAGCGGTGAAATACGCACCAAAAAAAGTATATATCAAAGAAAGCGGCAGTTATGTGGAACTGTCCTACACGGAGTTTTGCAGCCGCAGGAACGCCGACCAGACCTATATGGACAAGCTGTTTATCCCCATTCAAGGATGTCTGCTTGAAGTCGTGAGGGAGCAATACACAGACTTCTACCGTGACAAGGAACGGTGGCGTTATCTGCAAAAATTAGATACAAAGAATAGACTGCTATCTCTCGACGGATTTACAGACAGCGAGGGTAATTCTCTGGACTTTATCACTGATGAAGCGGTGGACATTGCAGAAACCGTTGTCAATGCGGTCATAGTGGACAGGCTGAAAGCCGCCCTGCCTTTGCTGTCGGATAGTGAACAGGAGCTGATACAGGCAATCTTTTTTGACGGACTTTCCGAGCGTGAAGTCGGGGCGAGGTTGGGCATAACCCAGAGCGTTGTAAACAAACGCAAAGCCAGAATCCTAATAAAACTAAGAAAGATAATAGAAAATTAAAATTTAAGGCGTTCAGCCCCCTTGTTTTTTCCTTTGGGAAGATGAGGGGGCTTTTCTCTGCCCTCTCAATCAATTCTGATTGGAGGAAGTAAGAATGGCATACAACCACGGACGGGAGGACAGGAAATGGCGTATCTGGAAAGAAGCGGAGGAAAAGCTGCTGCGTGAGTGCGGCGTTGATGAAGCGACTATTGAGCAGATACGAATAGCGGACAGGGCAGACTTCAATTCCAACAGGCGGTTTTACCGATGGACGAATGACGTTGCGGAATACCTTGAGGATATGGCAGACAGGGAGCGGCAGGCGGAAGTGGGTACGGTTGCGGAGTTACTGGACGAGATTGAGAGCGAAAATCTCTATCAAGTATTAGTCACGGTGGACGGGCGTACCTTGAAAATCGTCCTGCTGAAAATGCAGGGGTATTCCACAAAGGAGATTGCCCCGCTCGTGCATTTGACGACTGGCGCCATCTATGCGAGGTTAGACCATCTGAGGAAGAAGCTGCGAAAATTTTATAGCGTCTAAAACAGCCTGCCGTCCTGTGGGCTACTGGGTGAGGGATGGAAATCCCCTCACTCATTTTTGGCAGGAGGACAACAGGATGGTATACAGAGTTAAGGCATACACGCTTCGGGAGGAATCTACGGAAAGCGGCACAAGGTATTTTATCAGCTTTAAGGACGGGCAGGGCAAATCCCACGAGTTGGAAGTGTCGGAACAGTTCTTTATGGAGTTTCGGCAGATGGAACGCAGGAACAGGAGTCTTCTCCAATGGGACGAGCGGCACAGGGAGTTTAACGAGGTATGGGACGAAACCCTTTACAGACGGGCGTTGCGTGTGCCTAAGAGCCTTGATGAACACATGGTTGAGGAAGAACGGAATGAAACGCTCTGTAAGGCGGTTGGGAGCCTGCCAGAGATACAAAGGCGGCGTTTCCTGCTCTATTACGAGTATGAGTTCAATTTTTACCAAATCGCCGCTATGGAGCATTGCACCGCTTCGGCAATACAGAAATCTGTTGCGATTGCAAAGGAGAAAGTAAAGGCGGAAATGAAGAAGTATCTCCAACCGTGACCGACACCGTCCGAAAAGGAAATCTGTTTTTTATTTGCGTAGGATTGGCGGCATTACATACTCTCACTTTTTTCGTGGGAGTAAATCTATTTTTAAGGAGGTCAACGCCTATGTGCAACGAAAACAAAAACACCGCTCGAAAGGAGGAAACCCATGCAGAAGTTACAGACAGTCAACGCCGAAACGCTCCTTTATGAGCCGCTTGAGAAGCCGTCCTTTGTGGTGGACAGCCTTATCCCCACAGGATTGTCGCTGTTCTGCGGCTCACAGAAGATAGGCAAGAGCTGGCTTATGCTGAAGCTATGCTTATGCGTGTCGCAGGGAATCCCCTTATGGGACATGACGACAATGGAGGGCGACGTGCTTTACCTCTGCCTTGAGGACACGTTCTGCCGCATACAGGACAGGCTGTTCCGATTGACGGACGAAGCAAGCGGGCGGCTCCACTTTGCCGTGGCAAGCTGCAAGCTGTCAGACGGTCTTATCGTGCAGTTGGAAGATTATCTGAAAGACCATCCAGACAGCAGGCTCATTGTGATTGATACCTTGCAAAAAGTCCGAACCGCATCCAAAGACAATGCCTATGCAAGCGACTATGGGGACATCTCCCTAATCAAAGACTTTGCCGACAGGCACTCTCTGGCGGTCATTGTCGTACACCACATCCGAAAGCAGAACGACAGCGACGTGTTCAACAAGGTGTCTGGCACGACAGGCTTAACGGGGAGTGCAGACGCTACCTTTGTTCTGGAAAAGGAGAAACGTGCGTCTGACACCGCCAAGCTGTATGTGACAGGCAGGGACACGCCTTATCAGGAATACACGCTGCGTTTCCGTGATTGCAGTTGGGAACTTGTGGAGAGGAAAACGCAGGAGCAGCTTGCGAAAGAAACGATACCAGACGTCCTTTTTCGGTTGGTGGATTTTATGAGGGATAAGGAAGAATGGGCAGGCACGGCAACGGAGCTGTTAGCCGCTATGGGGGAAACGGAAACCATACCCACGGTGATTACGAAATGGCTGAATGAATACCGCACCACATTTTTAAATGAGAACCATATCGCCTATCAGTACAGCCGCAAAAAACACGGCAGGCAGATTGCCCTTGCAAGGAGGGCGGGTGACAGCGGTGACGGTGGTGACGGCGATATTGGGATACCCCTTGTTACTGTCATTGACGGTTAAAGCCATGTAAAGCTGGCGGCTCTGCCCTGCGGGTGACAGCGGTGACGGCGGTGACAGTGATTTTAGGATACCCCGCCGCTGTCATCCCTACGGGAGAACACCCCGTAAACGCAAAGTGCAGGCGTGGGATTTACCCGTCCTTTTCGGGCGTGTAAAACCACCCCTGCGGTCAGAAAAATCTCTCCGATTTTTCCGACTGCGTTTACAGGGTGTAACACACTACACTTTGCCCTGCAAAGTCGTGTGCCAGACGTTCCCTCTGGACTCCCTTAAGGCAGGGCTGCGCCCTGCTATCCTGCGCCTTGCGGCTTCGGATAAAAGAATGGCGGCATGACGGTGACGGCTCTTGCGAGGGGGTATCCCAAAAACACCGTCATCATCGACATGGCCGTCATGCAGGGGATAAGGGTGACAGTTACGGCAGTCGGCAGGGGGTATCCCAAAACTGCTGTCACCGCCGTCACCGCTGTCACCCAAAGGGCAGTTACCCGCCGAAGAAAGGAAGATGATGAATCATGCCCTATGCAATCCTGCGTTTCCAGAAACGCAAAGCGGGCGGCGTTGCGGCTTGCGAACGCCACAACGAGCGGAAGAAAGAAGCCTATAAAAGCAATCCAGATATAGATATGGAACGCTCGAAAAATAACTACCACCTTGTAAAACCGCCACGTTACACCTACAAGAAAGAGATTAACCGCATGGTAGCCGAAGCAGGGTGCAGGACGAGGAAAGACAGCGTGATGATGGTGGAAACGCTTATTACGGCTTCACCAGAATTTATGAATCAGTTACCGCCCGAAGAACAGAAAGCGTATTTTACGATGGCTCTGGAGTTTATTTCGGAACGTGTCGGGGAGAAAAATATCCTCTCCGCAGTCGTCCACATGGACGAGAGAACGCCGCATATGCACCTCTGTTTTGTGCCGATTACGCCAGACAACAAGCTATCAGCGAAGTCTATTTTAGGCAACCAGAAATCGTTATCCGAGTGGCAGACCGCCTACCATGAGCGGATGTCCTCACGGTGGAATCAGCTTGAACGGGGGCAGTCCTCAATGGAAACGAAGCGGAAACACGTCCCCACATGGCTCTATAAGTTGGGCGGCAGGCTTGATAAACAGTATGGGGAAATCGTGTCTGCCCTCTCCGACATCAACGCCTTTAACGCAGGGAAGAAAAGGGATAAAGCGTTAGAGTTACTCTCCGCATGGCTGCCAGACGTGGAAAAATTCTCTAAGGAAATCGGGAAACAGCAGGCGTATATCGACAGTTTGAAAGAGAGAATCGGGCAGGAATCAGACTATGCGGGGCGTATGCGTGATGAAAAGTACGAGCAGGAATTAAAGGTGCAGAAAGCGAATCAGAAGATATTTGAATTGCAGAGAACCAACGAGCAGATGAGGCGGTTGCTGTCAAAAATACCGCCAGAAGTGTTGGAAGAATTGCAGAAAAATCATAGAAGCAGAGCGAAAGAAAGGTAGATATGTGAATGAAGAAACAGGATTTTAAGGTGTTAAAGACCAAAGACTTGTACCCGTTCCCCGACAATCCGTTTCATGTGGCAGAGGATGAAACGCTGTCAGAGTTAGCGGAAAGCATCAAGGAATTTGGCATTGTCACGCCGATAATCACACGCCCGAAAGAGGACGGGGACGGTTATGAAGTGATTGCAGGACAGCGGCGTGTCCGTGCGTCTGAACTTGCAGGGATAAACACAATCCCCGCTTTTGTCCTGTCCCTAGACCGTGACCGAGCCATCATTACCCTTGTAGACAGCAATTTGCAGCGTGAAAATATCCTGCCGAGCGAGCGGGCGTTTGCCTACAAGATGAAATCCGAAGCCATGAAGCGGCAGGGGTTCCGCACAGATTTAACCTCGTCACAAGTTGTGACGAAGTTGCGGACGGATGACAAGGTGGCACAGGGCTTCGGCGTGGGCAGGATGACCGTGCAGCGTTTTATCCGCCTGACGGAACTGATACCGCCGATTTTGCAGATGGTGGACGAGGGGAAAATCGCCCTCACGCCTGCGGTGGAACTGTCCTTCTTGAAGAAAGACGAGCAGGAAAACCTCTTTGCCACGATGGAGAGCGAAGAAGCAACGCCCTCACTCTCACAGGCACAGCGGATGAAAAGCCTAAGCCAGAGTGGGCGGCTTGACATGGATATGATATTTGCGATTATGACGGAGGAAAAGGGAAATCAGAAAGAAACCTTGAAAATCAACACAAGCAAGCTGAAAAAATACTTTCCGAAGAACACAACGCCGAAGCAGATGGAGGAAACCATCATCAAACTTTTGGAGCGTGAGTTGCAGAGGAAACGGGGCAGGGACAGCCGCTAATCTTCTTTTTTCGGGAAGTAAATACAGAGAGTTGAGGTAGAGAGAATGAAAGAAATCCAGTATGAAATCGTAAAGGAAATCGCAGTATTGTCTACGGGCGACAGTGGTTACACAAAGGAAATCAATCTCATTTCATGGAATGGGAAAGAGCCGAAGTATGACATCCGCAGCTTTTCCCCGAACCGTGAAAAGTGCGGCAAGGGAATCACGCTGAACGCTGATGAAGCGGCGGCACTCCTTAAAGCATTACAGAAAGAATTAAACAGCGAGGATTAATGGTATCTGATTGGCAGGGCGGGGACATTTCCAAACTCTTCCCTGCCCTGTCTGGAAAGGAAGATTTAAGTATGGGCGAGGATAAGAAAGCAGATAAAAAGAGAAAGCGTATCGTGCCAAAAGCACCAGTGCAGATGATAATCAGCCGTGAATATGTCGGCACACAGACCGTTACAGAAGCGTTTGTCCCGATTATCTCCGAGGATATTCGGAAGAAGATTGCCGAGGGCGACACCTTCGACAATGAGGGGCTGTCCGCTTAGAATGTACGCAATGGGACATGAAAACAGATAGGACAGATACGGAGGTTTTACAGTATGGCAGGAATCAAAGAAGAAAAGAAAATCTATTTAGTCGGCATTTATTGCCGCTTATCTAAAGACGATGGTACGGATAACGAGAGTGCGAGCATTGCGACACAGAAATCCATCCTCACGGATTATGTGAAAAAGCAGGGATGGCACATAGCAAAAACGTATGTGGACGATGGTTATTCTGGTACAAATTTCCAAAGACCAAGTTTCCAGAATATGATAAAAGACATTGAAAGCGGTCTGATAAACTGCGTGATTACGAAAGATTTATCCCGTCTGGGGAGAAACTATCTTGATTGTGGGTTATATCTGGAAGTTTTCTTCCCAGAGCATAACGTGAGGTATATAGCGGTCAATGACGGCGTAGATACCTTGAATAAATCTGCTATGGACATCACGCCTTTCCGCAACATTTTAAACGAAATGTATGCCGCTGACATATCTGTTAAGATAAAATCGGCATATCGGGCGAGGTTTCAACAGGGGAAATTCATGGGAACTACCGCCCCTTATGGCTATATCAAAGACCCTGCCGACCACAACCATCTGCTGATAGATGATAAAGTGGCACATGTTGTAAAAGAGATATTCGACCTTGCATTAAAAGGGAATGGAGTTGCCAAAATTTGCAGACATCTTAATAAACAGCATATCCTACGCCCTGCCGCTTATGCGGCGGAGCGTGGCGAAACAGGCTTTGAACGTCATTTTGAGGGGAACGAGGACAAACGCTATATTTGGAGTGGGAACAGCGTGAGGAGCATTTTAAGAAGCCCGATATATGCGGGAAATCTTGTAGGCTACAAACGGATTGCCGCCAATATGAAAAGCAAGAAACGCCCCTCTAAGCTGCCCGAAGAATGGGAAGTGATACCCAATACCCATGAGGGAATAGTCACGCAGGAGGAATTTGATATTGTCCAACAGCTTATTACAAGTCGTAGGCTTCCACAGAACAAGGGAGGATTTGTAAATATTTTTGCAGGCGTTATCAAGTGTGTGGACTGCGGATGTGCTCTGCGGGCAATGAACGTACACAGGAGGAAACGCCCAGAGATTATCGACTGTGTACAGTATTCATGTAATAATTATGCAAGAAACGGAAGAAGCGAGTGTAGTGCCCACAATATAGAAGCAAGGGATTTATTCAATGCCGTTCTTGCCGACATCAACTGTTTTGCGGATATGGCAGTGAATGATGAAAAGGCGGTCAGGGCCATAGAAAAGCGGCTCACGGAAACAGACCAGAGCAGGGCGAAAGCATTAGAGAAAGAACGTAAGAAGCTGAACAAACGCCTTGCGGAACTGGACAGGCTGTTTTCCTCTCTCTACGAGGATAAGGTCATGGAGCGTATTACCGAGCGGAATTTTGAGATGATGTCGGGGAAATACCAGAAAGAGCAGCTTGAAATTGAAGCAAGGCTGAAAGAGGTGACGGAAACTCTTAATGAAAGCTACGAGAAATCACGGAGAATCCGTGACTTCCTCGCCCTTATCCGAAATTATCAAGGCTTAAAAGAACTGGATGCAACAGTTATAAACGCACTCATAGACAAGATACTTGTTTCGGAGCGTGAGAAGATGGCAGACGGAACAGTGAAGCAGGAAATCAAGATTTACTATAAATTCATCGGCTTTGTCGATGAATTACATATCATACCTACAAAACGGTGGGCAGCAATGCCCGCTAAAAATTGTACGGTGTGCGGCGTTGAATATGTCCCGGGCTCTGGTGCATCAAGGTATTGTCCTGCTTGTGCCAAGAAGATACGGAGGGAGAAATCAAACGAGAGCAAACGCAGGAGCAGAGAACAGAAAAGGATAGCATGTATGAACTGTCCGCAAAAAATGACCGACTGATCTGGAACAGCAGGAGGGACGTATCCTTCGTCAGGGTAACCAGAATGAGAAGGTAAAGATATTCCGTTATGTTACGGAAAATACATTTGATGCTTATATGTGGCAGATTTTGGAGAACAAGCAGAAATTTATCAGCCAGATCATGACAAGCAAATCCCCTGTGCGTGCCTGTGAGGATGTGGATGATGCGGCGCTTTCTTATGCGGAAATTAAGGCACTTGCAACAGGAAATCCGTATATCCGTGAAAAAATGGATTTGGATATTCAGGTCAGTAAATTAAAACTGATGAAAGCGAACCATACCAGCCAGAAATACCGTCTGGAGACAGACATTGCTAAAAATTATCCGGTACAGATTGCCGCACAAAAAGAGCAGATTGCAGGGCTTCGGGCGGACAGGGAGGCAGTAAAGCCGATTCTGGAAGAGAAGGAAAAAGACAATTTTTCAATGATGATTGGAGGAAAGACGTACACAGACAGGAAGGAGGCAGGAACCGCAATCCTTGCTGCCTGTGCCGGGTTAAAAGCAGTAAAAAGCAATGGGCAGATTGGGGAATTTCATGGCTTTTCCTTAAATGCATCTTATGACAGCTTTTACCAGACCTATAAACTGACAATAAAACGGCAGTGCAGTTATCAGATTGAGATTGGAAAGGATGTTCTGGGCAACCTGCAGCGTATTAGTAATGCCCTGACCGGGATAGAAAAACGTCTGACAGAAGCAGAACAGAAAATGGAGAATCTGTTAAGTCAGCTTGCCACAGCACAGGAGGAGGTGGAAAAGCCATTTCCGAAAGAGGCGGAACTGACAGAAAAAATGGAACGTCTGGCAGAATTAAATTCCCTGCTGAACATGGATGAAAAAGGAACATCCGAAGCACTTGGCATGGGGGAAGATATAGCGGCGGTGGCAGATAGTCCGAGATGTGCAGTCACGATGGCAGGGAGGGTATCAGAGCTTTCCCATACCGCAGACAGTGTACAGAAACCGTCAGTGCTTGGAAAGCTGAAGCAGGCACAAGAACGGCTTTCCCATGAGGCGAAGAATTGGAAACATACCGCAAAGAAAAAAGAACAACAGTTATAAAGAAAATCAAAATAAAGAGCAGAGAATCCCGTCCCGAAAAATCAAATCGGAGACGGGATTTTTGGAAAGGAGATTTATGGCAGAAAAAAGGGAACTGCAGATGAAAGAAATCACAGAACAGCTGGAACAGGGAGTGAAAGAACTGTTTACATCAGAAATGTATACAGAATATCTCCGAACCATGTCCCAATTCCATAATTATAGTTTTAACAATACACTTTTGATTGCCATGCAGAAACCAGACGCCACACTGGTAGCCGGGTATCAGGCATGGCAGAAGAAGTTCAAGCGGCAGGTGCGGCGAGGGGAGAAGGCAATCCAGATTATCGCACCTGCACCTATCCGGGAGAAGCAGGAAGTGGAAAAGATTGATCCGGAAACACAGGAACCTGTGCTGCGGTTTGACGGACAGCCGGAAACAGAAGAGGTGGAAATTGTGATTCCACGGTTTCGTGTGGCCAGTGTCTTTGACATCTCACAGACGGATGGAGAGCCGCTTCCGGAACTGGAGACGCCGGAACTGATGGGGAGTGTCGAAAACTTTAAAGTTTTTATGAAAGCGGTGCAGGAAGTGTCTCCTGTGCCTGTACGTTTCGATGAAATCAGCAGTGGGGCAAAGGGATATTACAGTAATACGGAGAAAGAAATTGTTATCCAAAACGGTATGAGCGAGAGTCAGACAATGAAAACAGGCATCCATGAGGTTACCCATGCGATGCTGCATGACCGGGATTTTATGGAAGAACAGGGAGAGAAAAAGAACCAGATGACAAAGGAAGTAGAAGCGGAAAGTGTTGCCTATACAGTCTGCCAGTATTTTGGTTTGGATACTTCGGATTATTCTTTTCCTTACATTGCCGGATGGAGCAGCAGCATGGATATGAAAGAGCTGCGTACCTCGATGGATACGATACGGAAAACGGCAGGTTCTTTTATTGACAGCATGACAGAAGTGATACAGCGGCTTATGCGGGAACAACCGGAACTGTCACTGTCTGCCATGAAGCAGGCAGAAATACTGATAGACAGGGTAGAACAGGAACGGACACTTTTTAGCGGCGAAGAGAGAAATCTGCTGGTCAATTATGCGTATAAGTTTGACAATGCAGAGGAAACGGAGAAACTTATCCGAAAACTGGCGGAGGCAAAGGCGATTCCAGATCTTCGTTCCGCCACAGAAATCTGCCGGGATATACAAAAAGAAATCGAGTTTCTCCCTGATGGCATGGTGGGAATGACGGAACTGCATCGTTATGGCTATCAGAATGAGGGAATGCTTCCGGTTGAAAGGGAGAGGGCACATGAATTGTTTCAGGAAGGTTTTGAGATATTCGCCCTGTATCCGGATGATACGGAGGCAATGCTGGATGATGAAGGAGAACTTGATACGCATGACGGTCTTTTCGGGATAGAAAAGGCAGTGTGGGAGAAGTACCACAGGAGGGAAGCAGTCAGAGAAGAAAGCGGAATGCCGGAAAAGGAACAAAAGTATCAGGAAGTAGAATTGTTTGATGTCCCGGCACTTTTTATAAATGAACGTGTAGCCGGGGAAGCTGTCCCGGAGGGATTGCACCGCTATGAACTACGAGGGGCAGATTATGATCCCGGTTATCCGCTTACCATAGAAAAACAGGTAATGGTCAATCATGCCGCAACCATTCTCACAGCAGTTCCGCTTTCCCTCCCAGAACAGGGATATTTCCGGCTTGGAGATGAACTGAATTTCACAGGCGAGATGGTGACACTTGCGGAGTATCAGGAAAAAATGAATGCCATAGACCTGAACATAGAACAGGAAAAAATGGAAAATGCCATCGGACGGGCAAATGAAAATCTATATCTGTCCGGTAAGGAAGAGCGGTATGCCATTTATCAGCTTGGTGATTCTGAAAAAGGAAGAGATTACCGTTTTATGGGAATGGATTTTGTGACTGCCCATAATTTAAAAATAAATGCAGAAGATTACCGTCTGGTCTATGGAGGAAAGCTGTCAGAAGGAGAAACTCTAGAGGGACTGTATGAACGGTTTAATATCAACCATCCGGCAGGATATGAGGGACATTCACTTTCTGTCAGTGATGTAGTTGTTTTGACAAACGGGGGCAGTGCAAAGGCATATTATGTGGACAGTATGGGATTTGCAGAATTACCGGACTTTATCCTGCAGCGTCAGCATGAAGTAAAAATGAACCATAAAAGAGAAGATTCCGCTGTAACACTGGATACTTCCGGAATTGAGATTGAGCAGCATGACGGTCTTTGGCATACCGCTGATGTACGGGAAATCAAGGATGAGATATTTTATCTTATGAAAAACAATGAATATGGTGATTCGGTTGCGGCTGTCATTGTCAATGCAGACGGCGAACTGGTGGCGCAGGAATTGGAGAATGGTTTTGATAAGGGTGCAATGGAAGCAATTCAGGAGTATCTTGCGGAAAAAGGGATGACGTGGGAACCGGAACACCCGGAGAGCGAACAGGGTACATCTTTGGAGAAAAATTATCCGCCCGTTTATCCTCACACATTATCCTATGCGATGGAACATGGCGCTGCGGATGATTATCTGGATTCCAGAAAGCTGAATTTAGACTGTAAAAATGCCATTGAAGAAGCAATTAAGGAAAATTTTGATGGGATGCATCTTGCACAGGAAACTGCAGAAAAGGTATTGGAGGCATATGGTGCAGAGAGAATTTCCTTTGTGCTTGCAAACACGATACAGAAGCATTCTTATGACGGCAGATATTCCAGAGACAATAAAGCATGGGCAGAAACGATTCAAATACCGGAGAATGTCAGCAGGGGAACAGACTTGAATGCAGATTATATTGTAAACAGCCATCCGGCAGTATTGGATGGATTTGTAAATTTGTTCCGTAAAGCAGGGCAGGAGATGAACCATGAACAGGAAATGGGACAAAATGATATATGGAATCTTTCTGGTCAGGAGACAGAACTTGCATATCAGGCGGAAGACCGATTTTTGTTTATCCAGGATACAGAAGGCGGTTATGATTATACATTTTATGGTATGGATTACCGGGAGATAGACGGCGGCATTTATGAGGACAGCGATGATATGACAATCGAGGAAGCTGCGGGGGATCTTCTTGCAGAAGAGGGTTATGCGCTGGAGGACTGTACACGTATAGACTGTGAAGAACTGCAGGAGAAAACAGAAAAAGCGGCACAGGAAGAGATAGAAGAAGCGAGACATTCCTTATCTGCTTCTGATGGAAAAGAACCGGAACCCAAAATCAGCTTTTATGTGGCAGAGTGTACAGAGTTTCACATTCTTGGAGAATATCATGAAGATTTGAGCCTTCAGGAAGCGGCAGAACTGTACCAGACCATCCCGGCAGACCGGATGAACGGGATCAAAGGGATTGGTTTCCGTCTGGAGGACGGCAGTATCTATGACGGGACATATGAACTGATGACGGCGGGAAAAATGCAGACGGAATTTATTAATGAAATCCCGCATTACCGGGACAGTCCGCTGGTACAGCAGGCTATCGTGGATATGGAGAAAATTTTAGATAAATGGAAAGAGAAGGAACTGACGGAACCGGAAAAAGAAAAGCCTTTGGAGCTGGAGAAAACGGCTGAAAAAGCACCGAAAGCGGACATACAGACAGCCAAGGGTAAAGGGAAGAAACAGTCTGTCTTACAGGCGCTCAGGGAACGGCAGGCGAAGCTGAAAGCGCAGGAGACAGGACAGACAGAACAGAAAACACAGGGACGCAGAAAAGGAGAACCGGAATTATGATGAAAAAATTTGAACAGGATGAATGCCTTCTTATGGCGATTTGTCAGGAGGATACTTGCGAACAGACGAAGGAAGAGATGAAAAAGATACTTCCGTTTTTGAAGCATGATACAGAGATGACTGCTCTTGTAAAGGGGACATTGGAGAAGATGGAACATCTGACAGAGGAGGAATTTTCCAAAATGGATTTAACCCCGTATTTGACAGAACTTTTGGAGGATAAGGAATGGATATAAACCAGTTTGCGGTATATCAGTTAAAAAACGGGCCGGAGACGAGACAGATGCGTTTCCGGTCTTATGAAAAACTGCAGCAAAGCGGGATTCAGGTGCGGTACGAATATTACAGGGAGGTGTATCTTGGCAAAATGCAGCGGCAGGATACTCCCGAAAACATAAGAGAACGCCTGCAAAAGAAAATACCGAAAAGCTTCGACGGTCATTCCCTCAGTGTCAGTGATGTGCTGGTTTTGAACCGAGAGGGCGAGATTACCGCTTACTATGTAGAAAAAGAAGGTTTTACCGTCATTGCAGGTTTTATCCGCATTGGCTCATCCGGGGCGCTGCTTACCTTTGAAACTACGAATTTTCATATTGAAGGCAAAGCAGGAAGCTGGCTGGTGCTGGACACCCTGATTATAGACGGCAGGGAATTTTTTCTTATGGAACATATGGAATACGGCAGGAATGCTGCCTATGTGATACTGGATGCAGAAGGGAAAATTGTGGCGGAGGATAACCGGAACGGCTTTGATGAGAACGCAAAGCAGCAGATCAGAGAGTATCTGCACCCGCCAAAGCCTGTGCAGAAGCCAGAGGAAAAGCCGCCGCTTGAAAACTGGCAGAAGTATATGGAAAATGGGGAATATCTCCGCAGTTCGGAAATCAGTGAAGAACAAAACTACAATATGATTGACGGCAGACGGAACAATATGCCTCCGAAAAAGACCAGGACATCGGTATTGGTAAAGCTGCACCAAAAACAGGCAGAGATTGCAAAACGAAGCGGAAAGGAAGTACCGCAGATGGCAGTGGCGGAAGATATGGAGCGCAGACGGAAATAAAGGTTGTAACGTTTTATAAAAACAGAGAAGGGAAAACCGTTCAACGGATTCCCTTCTCCGGTAAAACTTTGGATATCCGATCCAAAGCTACTTTGTGTTCTTATCATATGTTAATTAAAAATAAAATATGTAGCAAAAAGGAACTCACCCTGAGTCCCTTTCCTTTGAAAATTTGGTAATGTCCCCAACACACCGGAAAGGGATTTCTTTGTACTTATATAGTACATGATTTATTGTTTTGTGTCAATATGGTTTTTTAAATAATCCAGTAATTCGGTTGTATCGCCTGTTTCTTCAAGACCCAAAACAGAATAAATTTCTTTTAATGTATCTTGTGCAGTATTTCGTTCTGCTTTAATTTTGGAAATATATGTAAGTTTATCAGAAAGCTTTTTATTTAAGTCTGCATAGTAACCAATCAGCCCCATTGTTTTTGCAAGAGCTTCGTCAACTTTCTTCATATCACTGGCAGGTAAATCACAGATATATGTACCCAAACGGGATTTACTTACACACATGATATTTGAGGCATTTGCCTGTCCGTCCAGTTTGGTAGTTGTACCATCTGCTTCATATTGTGTGGTAATGACAGCAACACAAGGTAAAGTGCTTGTATCATGTGTAATGGGAATCACGATAGTATTCCCAGATTTTAAATTTCCGATGCTATTTTGTACAATAACAGCAGGTCGTTCTTTTTGCATTTCACTTCCGATCCCCATACCGAAATTGCAACGATATACTTGTCCACGTTTTACAACTCGTCTGCTTGCGTTTACAACCAACGTATCTAAATAGAGCTGTGTTTTGAGCCAGTCTAAAAATCTTTGTACTTTATTCAGATCAATATTCATGTAATTCTATCCTTTTCTCATATTTCTTTCAATCAACATACCATATTATACCTGAATTATCAAGAGCAACTCATTTGAAACAAGGTATCTGAAAGCATTGTATAATTCCAATATTACGTGAGAGTCTGTTCTTTTGTATGAGTTTTTTGGTGAGGATATTCTTTTCCTAGAATAGAATTTATATTAGAACGAACCGTATTCAATTCTTTTTGATAATCTCGATAATATTGATACTGCTCTTGGGCTGACTTTTTCTGTTTTAACAATTCTTCTTTCTTTTCTTTCAGCAATTTCATAGAAGGGAGTTTTCCATTGCCGGATTTCTCCTTCAGGAATTTCCGGGCAGTTTCATAAAGTGCAATTTCAGCGGAATGCTCTTTACGGAAAGCCCCCTTGTTTTTACTCTTACAAAATTTAGTATAGACAGTTTTATTTGCAAGGTACTGTCCTGTGTAGTGAATCTGTTCGTTGATTTCCCGCAAGTCTCTTTCCGTTGATTTTAGATTTTTTCGGAAAGTGTCTGTATGCTCTTTTACAGATGAAAAGGAAGTTTCCAGATCATCAAGAGAATCGTAACCATGTTCCTGAACATAGGATACCGTTTTTGCCATTTCTTTCAGATTGGACAGTTTTACTTTTCTGGCGTAGGCGGCATTCTGCTGAGCTTTTACACAGTTTTGCAAATCCGTAACCAAATGTAAATCTGATTTTATAAAAAGAATGGCAAACGCAGTTTCATGTGGAATGGAACTATTTTGAGCAGCATACATTTCCGGTGCAGGCATGGCTGCTTTCGGAACGGGAGTTACAACCTCTTTATCGTGACATTTTACATTATTTTCTATTGCCTGCAGAAGATAATTCTTTTCATAATGGGTTCCCAGATTTCTTCCGGTAATCGGTTTAGTACGTTCCGGATGGAGATAACTGAATCGTCCTCTGCTTTCTTTTATAAGTATCCCATACTTTTCAGAAAGAATCTTTTGAAATTCTTCCAGAGTATGCGCTGATGAAACGGCACTATCAATGGAGTTCCGTAAAAATTGTTTCTGTGTCTGGAATTTAGTATTACGGGGAGTGACGCCATCGGCAATCATACGTTGATTTTGCTTATCAAGTTTTTCCTGCCCTCTGCGATTTGCCCAATATTCTTTTTCTGTGATTTTCCTTTCGGCAGGAGTCAGCAAATCCACTTGATTCAGATTTTCCCGGCGGCACATATTCATCACTTCCTGCTTGAGATGAATCAGATATTTTTTTGTCAAATGATGTTTGTTTCCTGCAAGGGAATCACAAGGATGTTCCATAAAGTCCTGACGTTCTACATCAAATTTCCGCAGGCTGTTGATTACAATATGTACATGAATATTGCCACTTCCATTGTGTCCATCTGTATGTGTGCAGACGAGAGCCTGATGTCCGGGAAAATTCTTTTTTGCATATTCCAGACCTAACTGTTGGGCACGTTCTCCTGTTAATCCATGCTCATCCTTGTCATTCGGATCAAAGCTGAGAATATAATGGTGCGATTTAATTTCATTATAATTTTGGTTTTTATGGTAAGCTGCATTTAGTTCGATGCATTCCGTATCAAAGGTAAAGGGATTACAGTTGATTCCGTCCAGATAATATTCTTCACGAGGTTGCAGGTGTCCGTTCTCATCAAGCAGCGGTTTCTTTGTGGATTCATCATATTGAAAAATTAAATACCGCTGAGCTTCTCCATAATCGGCATTTTTACTCGCTATGTGTTTCAGTATCGCCATGAAAATTCCCCGCCATTTTGGTCACTTTATATTTCATTTCATAAAGTTCAGTAATACACTGGTTAATTGCTGCCCTCATTTCCTGTGAATGGATTCCACCCTGATTAAAATATTTTGCAATCTGGTTCAGGTTACTGCCTATCTTTCCAAATTCAGAAATCAGTTTTTTCAGTTCCGGCACATCAGCCACTACCTCATATTTCATTGTAATACGCTGGTTCATCACTTGTTTACGTGCATATTCCGCCACAGACAGATTTGCTGTTTGGGCATTTTCTGTGACAATATCATATTCCGTATCGTTGAGACGGAGCATGATGTGATGGTTTCGTTTCAGTTCCTTTTGCTTTTTTGGTCTTGCCATGTTTTATCCTTTCTCGTGATGGGAACCATCACGCTGCGACTATATTCTATATAGAAGCCGAAAAACACAGCTTGCTGTGTAAGAAACCGAGGGAATGGGGAAGCGGAATCCCCATCAAGATTGCCCAGTAGCGAAAAAACACAAAGTGGGTTTTGAGTTACTTGGGCGAATCTTGCTCTAATGGTAGAGGCAACTTTGCAAACATCAAAGAGGAGACACTGTCTGTACCGTGGAAAGGCAAACATCGCCGCACAGAGTATCCTGGTGTTAATTGGATATAACATCAATAAAATATATCAGAAAATCCAGATTGAAAGAACTGGATAGCATTTATTCCAACTAAAACAAACTGCCTGATTTTAAGAGGTTAAAATCAAATTTTAAGGGAGAATCTTTTGGGATAAAATGTGTTTTCTAAAGTGCGTTCTTTTTTTGAAAAATGGGGAAACAGAAAGGTGCTGGACACATCTATAATTTTTTAATCATTGATGTGACAGCACCGATATAAATTGTGTTATCTGATTTCCTCTAAAATTAAATATGCTTTTTCTTGAAGAAATTTATTGAAAGAATATATGACAATATGTATATTGCTATGGAAGAAAGAAAACCAATAAAAGTACAAAACTCAAAGTTGTCAACTACAAACCACATAATCGAATTATTAGTTAATTTGGACCAAAATCCTAATACTAAGAGTATTGCTAGTAATACTATCATAATGGCAAATCCTGCATTGACTCCTAAAGAATAGGTTGATGGTAATATAAAGGCTAAAAATAAGAGTATAACAGCAAATGAAGCAAAAGCTATAAAAAGATAAAATCCATATTTGTATTTGGGAAAACAAAAATAAGATATTGTATTTACCAAAATAGATATTATTAAACCGATAAAAGACAAAATCCCCGATAAGAGATATCTGCTTTTTACAATGGATGTTTTAGTAATTGGTAAAGATATTGCAAATTTATCCCATCTCCATTCTTCATCACAAGTGGTCAACGAAATTATCATAGAAGTAATTTCAAGAGGAAGAAGAAGGAAACATATATAAATGGGAGCTGCACTTTCAAGAACAATCATGAGAGTAATTATAATGGCAAGATCTATAATTACTCTTACAATACCATATTTTTTCTTTAACGTTAAAAAATCTTTAGTCAGTAAGCCCTTCATTGTAATTCCCCCTTTACATAAAATAGCATAATTTCTTCAATGGTTGCAGGTTCGATAATTGCGTTTGAGTATTTTTGTGCAATGCTTTTTCTGTCTTTAACGAGAATTTTATATTGGTAATCTTCTTTACGGTAGGCAACAATTTCAGCTTGGTCAAATATATCAAATGTAGATGCTCCACAACTAATGATACCGTAATTATCTATAAGATCATCTTTCAGGTAGCTAAAAACTATTTTCCCTTTGTGGAGAAAAGTAATATAGTCTGCAATTTTTTCTAAATCACTTGTTATGTGAGATGATACTAATACAGAGTGATTTTCATTTTGAACAAAATCAATCAAAATATCAAGGATATCATCACGTATAATTGGATCAAGACCACTAGTAGCTTCATCCAGAATTAAAAATTCAGCTCTGTGGGAAAGGGCAACGGAAAAAGCTAATTTTACTTTCATACCTTTAGAAAAATCTTTTATATTTTTGTTTTCAGGTAATTCAAATTGTTTTAAGTAATTGTTATATGTAGACCATTCCCAATTAGAAAAAATTCCGGACATGCATTTGCCCACTTCTTTTGGCGTAAAAATATCTGGGAAATGATTTTCATCAAATACAACACCAATTTTGTCTTTTATTTTAGTCTCAGCTACGATGTGATCTTTTCCAAAAATATAAATTTCGCCAGTGCTTTTTCCGATTTCATTAAGAATACAATTAATGGTTGTGGATTTTCCAGCTCCGTTTTCTCCGATTAATCCCATTATTACACCTCGAGGGATTATAAGATTCAAGTTGTTTAGGCTAAAATCCTTGAAATTTTTCGATAAATTCTTGATTTCTAAAATATTATCTCCCATTTATTCGTCCTCCTTATATAAAAGTGCGAGCAAATCAACTAATTTCTCAAAAGATATATCATTGATATGAGCAATTTCTACTGCCTTGAGAAAAAAATCCTCAATTTTTTTTTGTTGTTCTTCAAGGTAAAAATCCTGACTTTGAACAGATACATAACATCCTTTTCCAGCAGTAGTTTCAATAAAACCGTCATCTTGTAATGTTGCATAAGCTTTTTGAACAGTTAAAACACTAATATGTAATGATTTTGCTAAGGAACGTACAGAAGGTATTGCGTCGCCTTCTTTTAATTCCCCATTCATAATAGCTGTTTTTATTTGGATAGCAATCTGTTCATAAAGAGGGCGGTTGGATTTATTGCTTACTATTATTTCCAAATGAATCACCACCGTTCTGTACTGTATTGCTGTGTTATGTATGAATAATAACAGTATAGCGATGTCTGGAACTCTTGTCAATGGAAAATAGAAATTTTAAAATTCATGATTTAGTTGGCATTTTATCGGTAATGTAAAAGCATTGAGAAAAAATGAAGTACAAAAATAGTAAAAAGGAAAAGTTACACTATGAAGCGGTTTTTTTACACGAAGAAAAAAGAAAGGAGATAATAGATTATAGTAATACCAGCATCAAAGTAATTGTATGTCAATAATAAATAGGAATGAGGTGGCAAAATGCGTAAGTGTGTAAGGTGTAATACGGAAATGAATGAAGAGTTGGAAATAAAAGTTGATATGCAGAGTTACGGGATAAGCGTTAGTCGAAAAGGGATATTTGGTAAAAAAATAGAAAAACCTCAGATTGCTGTTTGTCCAGAATGTGGAGAAATTTCCTTTTTTATCAAAAACATTAACTTGTTAAGGAAATAAAACACAATAGAGTGACTAAAAACGAGGTTGGTATTTGCTTTTAATCACTATTAATATGAGCATTCAGAATTCTATGGTAAACTTTCGTTTTTGGTGAAATTGAGGGTGCACATAATAGTGATGACAAATATCCAATAGTTTATCATAATAAAATCCTGATATATTAAATCAGGTCAGAAGATGCAGTGTCGGAATAAAAAGAAAGAACCAGGAGGGTAATTTTATGACTGAAGAAAAATATAATTCAAAAAAATATAATTCAAAAAAATATATTAAACCGGAAGTTAAGTTAGATGAGAATCATTTTGAAATTGATGAAGCTTATAGTGCAGCAGCAATTCCTGCATTTACACCAGCAATTACACCAGCTGCGTCTGCTGGAGCTACAGTAGCAGCAGCCGCATTGGCTAAATGGTGCTAAGTTTTAAAACGATAAATACTGTTGACTATTGAATAGTATTCTGACACTGCGTTTATTCTGTGGAGGTGTGAAGTGATAGAAAGAGCAATTATATTAAAAATTCAAAAAGAACAGCCAAATGTGCAATTGTTTATAAAATTAATTCTAATGATAAATAGAATATACTATCCTCAAATGATTGCTATAACGGTGTTTTCAAGTACATTATTACTCTTCTTGAATGTAAGTATTTACTATTATGTGTATATATTTCTGTTGATGCAAACGATTTTTATATCTATAGCATGGCATGAGTGTATACATATATCATTTGCAAGATTTTTATCGTATGAGCCAATTTTTGTAAGTTTTCTTCCATATACTTTTGGAGCAAGAACACATTTTGAACGCTCTAGAAAAATAGAAAATTTAGATAAGGCAGGTATTTTATTAGCTGCACCTATAATATTGACAATCATAGGTTTTATTTCTCTTTGGATTTCTATTAAATGGATACATAGTTTTGCCAGTATTATTTTCATATGTGCATTTTTACTAATAAATATATTGTCATTGTTACCTAATAAAAAATGTGACGGCGGTCGGGCGTATGAGATTTTTAAAAAAATGGGATTCAAAGCATTCTCATTATGTATGATGTCTATTTTGGTATATGTTTTGTATCTATTTGGACTTAAAGTGGTAATGCCAATTGACAAAAAAGAAAAAGGAGAAAAAGGTAATGAAAAATGAAATAGAAGAACTCATGATGTTAACACCAAAAAGAAAATCTATTCTTTGGCGTTATAAAAGTGATGAGGATGAGTCTATTTTTGTTTATGGAATCTCAAAAGGGCGAGCGATTGCTCTTTCAGGAGAATTTGCAGTTAACAAGGAAGAAGTGTTAAAGAATAAAGAAAAAGTAAAACAATTAAAGGATGATTCTGATATAAATGATGGGGGAATTAGTGTATTACTCGAAAATGTTTCTGCTAGAATTTGGGAATTATGTGATGGTTCAAACACACTCAAAGATATTGTTAACTATATCGTAAAAGAATATGATGTGGATTGGGAAACGGTAGTAAAAGATTGTGTTGAGTTTTTAATTGAATGTGATCAAAAAAATGTAATAGATATAAATTGGAGGAGTTTAGTATGATAGACATTTTATTAATTAATCCGCAACCAGTAGTAATGAAAGATTTATTTGCAGAAAATTTAATGTATGCCAATCCGCCTTTAGGATTAGGATACTTGGCCTCAGCTGCTAGAAATGCAGGTTATTCTGTAGATTTGATTGATGTTGGAATTGATAAATTAACGATATCTGGAATAATCCATCGAATTATTGAAGTTGATGCTCAGATAGTAGGAATTAGTTCTTTTATAGCAAATCACGGGAATGGTTTAAAAATTGCACATGAAATAAAGAAACAGTTTGGAAGTCAAGTCAAAGTAATGATGGGCGGTCCTCAGGCTTCTTTTGTCTATGAAGAAGTGTTGAAGCAAGGCGATGTTGATATTGTATCTATTTTTGAAGGGGAGCAAACGATTGTTGAGTTACTGAACTGTATTAAGACAGGAGGAGATTTGAAAAAAATTGCTGGAATTGCATTTGTTAATGAAGAGGGGGAAGTAATAAAAACTGAGCGTAGATTACCTATTCAGGATTTAGATACCATTGATTTCCCTGCATGGGATTTGTTCAAAATTGATAAATATCAGGAACCGGGAATTGTTCTGACCGGAAGAGGCTGTCCTTACAAATGTATTTTTTGTTCAGCCGGAGCAATAGCAGGCGGTAGGTATAGAATGCGAAGCGTAAAAAATGTAGTAGATGAGATTGAAATGTTGTATAAAACGTATGGCATTAAAAAAATATTTATTGCAGATGATACATTTACCGCTAGTGAAAAACATTGCATTGAGATTTGTAGGGAGATACGAAATAGGAACCTGGATATTGCATGGCAAGCAGAGGCACGTGCTAATACAGTTACGGATTTAGTGGCAGCAGAAATGGCAAAAGCCGGGTGTCATCATGTGCAGATTGGTGCTGAGTCAGGTGACAATGAAATATTAAAGAAAATTGGTAAAAATGTTACTACGGATACTATTGAAAGAGCAGTTAGAATATTTTTGAAACATGGAATAACAGTGGTTTGTTCTTTTATTTTAGGACATCCAGATGATACCGCGGAAACTTGTGAAAAGACAATAAGATTTGGTAAATATTTAAAAACAATATCTGGAGGATATACATCTTGCAAATTTGCGATTTTAACTCCTTTACCAGGAACTCCTGTATATGAAAGAAAGGATGATTTAGGCATTAAGCTTCTTACTGAAAATTGGGACAATTATACTTTCTTCGATACCGTCATGGAAACAAAGAATCTTAATAGGAGACAGTTGCAGAATTTATATATGAAAGCATGGGCTACCTATGCGTCATGATAGAAGGAGTGCTATGATTACGGATGAATTTGTAGTGGAAAAGCCGAGTTTTGTAGAGATAAAATTGACGGGTGACAACATAATTTTGTATGATTATTTGCTTGAACAGAGATTTGTTCTAAGTCCAATAGCTTATGAAATGTTTCTCGAGTTTGATGGAATTAAGTCAATAAGAGATATAGCTATTATTATAGCGCAAGAATATGGAGAGGTGCTTGAGAATATTATTCATGATGTGACAGATTTGGTTGTAAGCCTTGCAAGAGTTAATATTATTCTTGTAAAGGGGACATTTAAATATAAGCTGATTAAGAGATATTATAAAATGATTTTTTATAAAAGGGGGAATGCAATGTGAATGTTCTGGATACTTTAAACTGCCAGTCCAGAATATTCACAATGGACTAACGATAAAGTTTGATTAGATTGGAGGTAAATTATGTTTTTAAGAAAAGGTGTAGTATGGAAAAATTATGATAGAGAATCGGTGCTATATGATTTGGAAAATGATTCTACGTTAACTTTGAACGAAACAAGCACAAGAATTCTCAAAGAAGTACTGGTGTATAAAAATGAGTATCAAAAAGTAGCGATGAATTTGCTGATTGAAAATCAGGAATGTGAATACGATGATTTGTATGGGGACGTTATGGAATGCTGTAATACATTATTTGCGACACCATATTTTACTACTGATCCTGAGAATGCGGCTTTTATTAGTCTTGTTGGCTTGGTAACTTCGTTAGAAACCGCATCCATAGAGATAACAAAAAATTGTAATTTGAAATGCAAACATTGTTATCAGGGGAGTCATATGGATGAGCAATTAATGATGAATTTAAATGAGGTGCGTTCAATTGCGTCAAAATTGGGAGAATTAGGAACTCTTTCTGTGGTATTAACGGGAGGAGAACCATTTTTGCATCCCAATTTAGTTGAAATTGTAGAAACCTTTAATAATTGGAATATCAGAGTAGTAATCTTTACAAATGGTCAGGTTATACAGAATGAAACAATTAGAAAATTGTCGAATATGAATGTTTTGGTACGGATAAGTTTAGAAGGTCATAATGAAGAAATTAATGATTTTATACGTGGTGTGGGAACGTTTAAAAAAGCTATAGAATTTAGTAATATATGCAGAGAGAACAATTTATCTATAGGATACTCATTTACTATTAATAGTATAAATGAGAAGTATTTTTCCGATATGTTGCAGTTGGCAGAGGACTCATTTGCAGATGAAATAGAAATGAGTGAAATATTGAATGTAAATCAGAATCTGAATATTTCATCATTGATGCTTTCTGAAAAACAATCAAAAAATTTCAGGATTAATACTTTGAAAGGTTTTTCTATTTCGAAGGCATTTAGAAAAGGGATGGGATTATATAGATATAAAAAAGGAACTGAATATATTTGCTCTGCCGGAACAAAAAACATTTTTATAGATATTAATGGGGATGTGTATCCTTGTAATTTGTTTGCCAATCATAATGAATATTTTGCAGGCAATGTATTTAGTGAAGACCTTTTGGAAATTTGGCGTAAGAGTAAGGTGTTTATCGAATTGCGAAATTTGAAAAAAGAAGACATTGAAGAATGTGCAAATTGTCCAGCTAGTGAGAATTGCAAGGGAGGATGTAGAGCTAGGGCTGTATTTGAAAGTGGAAGCTTAAGAGGTAAAATGGAAAAAGGATTTTGTAAAGTTACCAATATGATGGTAGAGGAAATGAATCATAATGCTTTCGTTCATAATTAAAAATGAAGAAACAATATATAAAGGAGAAAAACTGTGGGAAATTATTATTTTACTTCAGAATCTGTAACAGAAGGACATCCAGATAAAATGTGCGATGCAATCTCAGATGCAATTCTGGATGCAGTAATAGAACAAGACCCAATGGGACGAGTTGCTTGCGAGACTGCGATAACTACAGGATTAGTTGTGGTTATGGGGGAGATTACTACGAGAGCCTATATTGATATCTCCCAGATTGTAAGGAATACAATTAGTGAGATTGGATATGATGATATTCAATATGGATTTGACGCTAAGACATGTTGCATTCTTACATGTATTAATGGACAATCGAATGATATAGCTATTGGAGTAGATAAAGCTTTTGAATTAAAAAAGGCTGATAATATTTCAAATAAAATAGAAAGTATTGGAGCTGGTGACCAGGGAATGATGTTTGGATTTGCCACAAATGAGACAAAAGAATTTATGCCATATCCGATTGTGTTAGCCCATAAATTGGCACAGCAACTTACAAAAGTTCGTAAAGATAAAATTTTACCGTATTTAAGACCGGATGGAAAAACACAGGTTACTATAGAATATGATGAAGAGCAAAAGCCTATTAGAATAGAAGCAGTTGTATTATCTACACAGCATGATTCAGTGGTTACGCAGAAACAAATACATACGGATATAAAAAAGTATGTGTTTGATCCAATATTGCCGATTGAAATGGTGGATGAGAACACAAAATATTTTATTAATCCAACGGGGCGTTTTGTTGTAGGGGGACCTAATGGGGATAGTGGATTAACAGGAAGAAAAATTATTGTTGATACTTATGGCGGATATGCACGTCATGGAGGTGGAGCATTTTCTGGAAAAGATTGCACGAAGGTGGATAGATCAGCAGCTTATGCAGCAAGATACATTGCGAAAAATATTGTTGCTGCAGGTTTAGCGGAAAAATGCGAAATTCAACTCTCCTATGCTATCGGAGTCGCAAGACCGATGTCTATTATGGTAGATACTTTTGGAACTAGTAAATTGTCGGATAGTGTTTTGAGTGAGATTATATGCAGACATTTTGATTTGCGTCCAACAGGTATTATTAAAATGTTGAATTTGAGACAGCCAATTTATAAACAAACATCAGCTTATGGACATTTTGGAAGGGATGACTTGGATTTATCTTGGGAAAAAACTGACAAGATTGAAGTGCTTAAAGAAGACTATAATAGTATTATATCTAAGAAATCAAAATAAGGATATCTTCAATATAAAATATTGCTACGAAGTAAGATGCTATTATAAAAATATTTATGAGTTTGTATAAATGGTATGAAGTGGGCAGTGCATAGAGCACTGCTCATCTTCAATTATAAGAAAAAGAGTAATCAATTACTTCTATTATTTGTATCAAAGTGGGTAAATTAAAGTAGCATAAGATTATTATGTGTTTAAGAGGTAATTGATTATGGAGAGTCGTATCAAACAACTTCGTGAAAATAGGGGTCTAATACAAGAAATTCTAGCTGCTGAATTAGGAATTACACAACAAATGCTTAGTAAATATGAAAGAGATATATTGTGCATTAAAGTGGACGTGTTAATGAAAATAGCTGAATATTTTAATGTGACAACGGATTATTTACTGGGGATTTCTGAGGTGAAGAGAGATTTGCAAGGACAGATGAAAATGAATAAGACATTAGATACCTATTATGATCTTATCGAGATATATAAAGACTTAGACGAATATGACCAGAAAATGGTATGGTCGATTATGCAGACAGTTAAGAAGACGTGTGAAAAACGTAAAAAAGACAAGGAAAATACAGAAGAGAGTTGATAAGAAATGCTGAATATAGCAATTTGTGATGATGATATTCAGACGACTGGAAGAATGGATATGCTGTTACAGGAAATAGCAAAGCAAAATTTTATAGATATTGAAATTGAGGTGTTCTGGAATGGTAAGAGTCTTGCGGATGCGGTTGCACAGGGCACTTATTTTGACATGATTTATTTGGATATAGAAATGGACAAAGAAGATGGAATTTCGGCGGCTAAAAGAATTAGAGAGTATGATAAAAACACTCTCATTATTTATGTTACAAGCCACGAAAATCATATGCAGGAGTCTTTTGAAGTCAGACCGTTTCGTTTCCTTGTGAAGCCAGTGAGTGAAAAACAGATTGAATCGTGTTTTAAATCAGCATACGAAGAAGTGTATTGCGAAGATTCGTATTTCCGGTATAGTTATCAGAGGGTGAACCATAAAATACCAATGCGAGAAATTTTATATTTTGAGAGCAATAAACGTAAAGTATTTATTGTGACGGAAAAAGGTACATTTGTCGCATATGCAAAATTAAATGATATAGAGGAAAGTCTTAAACAAAGCAAAGTGCCATTTTTACGTGTTCATCAGTCATATCTTGTAAATTATAAGCATGTGGAAGGACAAGCATATGATTTCGTAGTTATGGATAATAGCAAGAAAATTTCAATTAGTGAGGACAGAAGAAAGCTAATTGGTGAACAGTATTGTTCAATGGAGGACACAATTTATGTCGGTGAATAGCATTATTTCATGTGGAACAGATATATTGCTTGCTTTATTTGCAGTATATCTGTTCTTTTATTACTTTGATATATTTTTGATAAGGAAAAAAAGAAGGGCATTGACCGTCATGGGAACGGTGGTGTTTGCTGCATGGCAGATTGAAATATCCAATGGTAAGATTTTGCCAGCTTACGCAAATATTAGTATTACGATTATTACAGTTCTGCTGGTTGTTGAATTGATATACAAAGGAAAATTTTGGAATAAATGTATTTTCGCAATTGCATTTAATGCAATCTGGATGTTGATAGAAACAATAAGTGGGAATATCCTTTTGACGTATTGCTGTGAATTTACAGACCTTCAGGCATTAGGAAAGTTAGGATCATTTACTTCGAAAATTGTATTTATGAGTGCAATTACGGCATTGAAGAGAGTATTTACTGCAAATTACGCTCAAACGGAATGCCAGTTCCGCTACTGCGGAACGGCTATTCCATTTTTAACGGTACGAAGTACCGCTAGATGAT
>NZ_JAOQJL010000043.1:0-29269 GCF_025566965.1 Blautia ammoniilytica
AAACATCATCATTTGTTCTCTTTTTTTATCTGTATTTTTCGTCATCATAAAAAACACCGCCCTTCTGATATTTATTATATCAGAAAAGCGGTTCCAATAATAGCAAAACCCTGCAAAAGCAGGGCTTTGTCTACAGTCTGATGTCGCACTAATTACTTAGTGCGACATATCTTTTAATGAACATAGACTTTCAGTTCATATAAATAAAGTAGAAAAAAGAGAAAGGCTGTTTGATTACCAGCGTTTTTATTGTGCTCTCTTGCAGAAAAAGCAATGATTTTAAATGAATTCTGAAATGCTCTAAAAGACATTCAGACATTCGTTTCCTGATTGTTTTGGAATTTAATGAAATTCCAGTCTATATATAGCACTCAGTTGTTATTAGCTATATTGCTATTCTTCCACTGTTTCAAAAGGTTTTTTTATATCAAAATCTTCCCATGGCGCCCATGGATCTTGCACAATAAATTTACCACCAGAAATATCAAGGACTTCTCCAGTTATGAAAGATGCAGCGTCAGAACTTAAAAAAACAACAGGCTTTGCTACTTCTTCTGGAGTTCCTAGACGTTGCATAACAGCAGTATTACTGAGATAATTAATACCTTTGGTTTTTAAAATGCCATTTTTAACCATATCAGAAGAAATAACTCCAGGTGAAACTGCATTTACACGGATGTGATAAGGTGCTAGTTCGGAAGCAAGAAGTTTGGTCATGGCACTGAGTCCACTTTTCGTAATTCCATAAATTCCAATGGATGTGGTGGCGATTCTTCCGGCTAAAGAACTGGTAGAAATAATACTTCCTCCGTTCTTTTTCATGTACGGAACAACATATTTGGAAGCTAACCAAGCAGAAGTTAGATTGGATGAGATTACTGCATTCCAGTCTTCCAGACTCAATTGAGTTAAATAATCCATATGTCCTTGCGCAGCATTATTAAATAAGACATCAATCCTTCCATAAGTATTTCCCACATAATCAATAAAAGCTTTTAATGATTTGAAGTTGGATATATCCACCGACATTGCCTCAATATGATAACCTAATTGATCAGAATCAAATAGAAACTTATCAATTTTCGTTTGAGAACGAGAGCAAACGATAACAGTTGCTCCTTCATTCGCAAAAGCAAAGGCAGTGGCTTTACCAATACCACTAGTTCCTCCTGTGATAACTACGATTTTGTCTTTTAAATTTAAATTCATGTATTAATTCTCCTTTCATAAGCATTGAGATGAAAGCGATTCCATAAAATGTATGATGATGTTTAAAAAATATCATAAAAAATGTGAAAATACAATTCTAATTTTGGGATTAAAAGGAAAAACGGCAAGTTAAATAAAAATAATATGTATAAATTGTATATATTACCATATTTACCTACAGAAAATATTGTGCTATATTAAGGATATCAAGAAAAGGAAGCGATTCCATAAATGATGGGACAATGAAATGAGGTAAAACATGCAGAATAAAACAACAATTGATGATATTGCAAAAAAAGCGGGGGTTGGAAGAACTACAGTTTCTCGTGTTCTTAATAATACAGGTTATGTAAATGAAAAGACAAGAAAAAAAATAGAGGAAGTTATCCAGAGTTGCAACTATGTTCCATCAGCAACTGCAAGAAATTTTGCAAAGCAGGATAGTAATATGATTGGAGTAATTGTTCCAGAAGCACACAACCCTTACTTTGCAGCTGCATTGGAAGGAATTTACGAAGTGCTGGAAGAAAAGGAATTGTTATTAGTGCTATGTAATTCTAACAAAAGTTTTGATAAAGAAGAAAAAATATTGAAATTATTAAAGCAACAGAAACTTAAGGGACTCATTATTACTCCAGCAATTGACGATCTGGATGTGCAAAAAATACTGGAATATAAAAAATTAATAGAATCATTGAGAATTCCAGTGACTTTTATGGATTCAGGATTAGATTTTAATGATTGGGATACAGTATATTTTGATAATGCAGGCGGTGCTTATAATGCAACCAAAGTAATGATTGAACATGGATTTGATGATATTGGAATAATTACGGGTAATTTGAGTACCAAAACTGCAAGGGACAGATATAAAGGATATCTTAGAGCTTTTGAAGAACACGGGCTTGCGGTAAGGGAAGAAAATATATTCCAAGGTGATTTTACCACTAAGACAGCATACCAGATAACACAAAAGATCTTGGAAAGAAAAACATATCCGACAACAGTTTTTACAACAAATAATCTGACAACTATAGGGTTTATTAAGGCAGTATATGATGCAAAACTGGTATTAGGAAAAGATATTCGATGTATTTCCTTTGATAAGGTAAACACTTTCGAAGACTTAAAATATAGTTATATCGAACGAGATCCCAAAGCAATGGGGCATTTAGCAACGACTATGCTGATGGAACGTATTGCTAATACGTCTATGCCAGTTAGAAAGTATTATATGCCTTCAGAGATTAGAGTTAATTTATAACCTGAAGATCTCGGACAATAGTCATGAATGAGCCATGCTTTTATGAGTAAATTTATGAATATTGGACGGACTTGACCGAATGAGTAATTGGTGAGACTATCTCGCATTACTCATTCGCCCATCAGTTGTGAATGCACCAAGACACGAAATTGTTGATTTTCGTATATAGTGATGTCGCTAACAGGAGACATATCTGTTTACTAACCAGACAATGAGCCTGGTTAAAAAAATATAAAACATGGAAGCGATTCCATAAAAGGAGAGGTGATTATGGTTAAAAAAATTATGAATGAACCACAAAACATTGTAGACGAAATGCTGGAAGGATTTGTATTTGCACATGAAGAAATTGAATGGTTTCCGAATTATCGTGTAGTTGCGTTGAAGGAAAAGAAAAAGGGTAAAGTTGGCATCATGTCGGTAGGGGGAAGTGGTCATGAGCCGGCTCATGCTGGATATGTAGGGAAAGGAATGTTGGATGCTGCGGTAGCGGGAAATTTGTTTGCATCTCCATCTCCAGATCAAATGCTAAAGGCTATGGAGGAAATTAATACTGGAGCAGGAGTGTTAGTAGTTCTTAAAAACTATTCCGGAGATTTGATGAATTATTCTGTTGCAAAAGAGTTGGCACAAATGAAGGGTATAGAAGTGGAATGTGTTGTGGTAAAAGATGATGTAGCTGTTCCGGATAGCACTTATTCTACAGGACGACGTGGAATTGCCGGGACTATATTTGTACATAAAATTGCTGGAGCTAAAGCAAATGAGGGAGCTTCTTTACAAGAAGTAAAAGAAGCAGCCGAAATAGCAAACGCAAATATTAGAAGTATAGGAATGTCTATGACGGCATGTACCCTTCCTGGATTAGATAAACCAGGATTTACGGTTGCTGATGATGAAATTGAAATTGGTATGGGAATCCATGGGGAACCTGGGATTCAAAAAACTAAAATAAAGAAAGCATCAGAGTTGGCAGAAATCATGCTTGCGAAAATTATTGAGGATTACGATTATTCTGAAAGTGAAATTGCTTTGATGATCAATGGGTTGGGGGCGACTCCTCTAATGGAGTTGTACGTTTTCGCAGGATGTATTCAAAAACTTCTGAAGGCAAAAAGAATATCAGCACATAAAGTTTTGGTTGGGAATTATATGACATCGTTGGACATGGCAGGATGTTCAATTACAATGTTTAAATTGGATAAACAAACGAAAAGACTTTTGGATGCACCATGTAATACGCCAGGATTAAAGTTTTAGAAAGGAAAAAAGTATATGTTTGCTTTAAAACCAGAGGATTTCATTATTTATTTAAAAAAGGTAGCAAAAGTAATTGAAGAAAACAAAGAGTATATTACAGAGCTAGATTCAGAAACAGGTGATGGAGACCATTGGCTGAATATGAACATTGGATTCCAGAAATTAGTGGAGAAAACAGGGGAATGGAAACAAATGAATTTTCAGGAACTTTTTCAAAATATCGCTATGGTATTGATGTCTGCTATGGGTGGCTCTTCTGGTGTCTTATATGGAAGTGCGTATTTAAAATCTTCTATGCTTATGAAAGACAAAGAGATAATGGATGAAATGCTTTTTGGAGAAATGCTCTTGGATTGGGCAGAGGCCATAGCATCGAGAGGAAATGCGAAACCAGGATATAAAACCATGTTGGATGCTATATATCCTGCAGCAAATGCATATCAGAAATCATTGAATGAAGGAAATGATATCGCAGATTGTTTACATAAAATGGTGATGGCGGCGAAACAAGGTGCAGATAGTACACGGGAAATGGAAGCCGTAAAGGGAAGGGCAAGTTATCGGGAAGATAAATCAGTGGGGTATTTGGATCCAGGTGCTGTAACAATGGCAATGCAGTTGGAATGCATGGCAGAGTGTTTTGCAAATTGTAACTATAACTGATCAACGTGAAAATGAATTAGTGGCATCCCTAATGTAATTTCAATCCGGAGTGAATTTATAAAGAGGATGTGAACTATAAAAGCAAAAACTAAATGAAAGTGGGGTACAAATTATGAAGAAAACTATGAAAAAAGCAGTAATGGCAGTGGTTGCAGCTACATTGGCACTTAGCCCTGTAAGTGTATTTGCAGAAGAGCCAAAAGAAGTAACAATTGGTATAGCATGGCCATCTCTTGGAACTCAGGCATGGTCAGCAATGGCTGATTATTTAAGATGGTATGTGGAAGATTACAATGCGGAAAACGAAGTCCAGGTAAAATTAATTGAAACAACGGCGGGGGATGATGCAGCGGCACAGGAAACACAGATTCGAGATTTGTTAAATCAGGATGTTGATGTAGTTGTGTCAGGTGCGATTGATACAACAGCAATCTGGTCTTCGATTACAGAAACACATGATGCGGGTAAGAAATTTATTTCTTTTTGCCGTAGGCTGACTCCAGGTGGACCAGAAGCAGATTCTACAGTTGGACCGGACACTTACGATACTGCGTATGTTTCAGTTGATGCTGCAATTAAAAAAATGATTGCAGATGGAATTCCCGCTGAGGAAATTAAAATAGTAAGAGTACAGGGAGATTTAAAAGATCAAAATGCAGTCAGATATGGTGAAGGCTGTGAGGCGGCAGTAAAAGATAATGGAGCAACAATCGTTGCCGATATTGAGTGTAACTGGTCTGTAGAAACTCTTATGAACAAGCTTGCGCCTACACTTCAGGCAAATACAGATGCAAATATGATTTTTACACCTAATGAAGATTTAATGCTCGGTGTACAGAGCGTATTAGAAGGAAAGGAATTATGGAAGAAATCAGATGAAGAAGGACATATTTATCTGGCAGCAGCAGGTGGCTGTGAAATAGGTCTTAATATGATTCAAGAAGGTTATCTGGATGCAACTGGATATGAAAATCTTCCGCAGGTATCTACAAATACGGTTGATGTTGCTGTAAAACTGGCACTGGGTGAGGAAGCAGACGATTTCTTTGTAAAATCAGAACCAATCACACAGGAAAATATTCAGCCATTGCTGGATGAAAATCATTTCTGGGTTTATGACTATGCAGAGCGGACAAAATAAGTTCTAAAACCTGACTGTGACTGCCGCAAAAGATTCGGGAATTTTTGGGGCAGTCACATCTAAAAGGGGGAATCTTTTATGAATATAAAAGAGTATTTTACAAAAAAAGAGAAAGCTTTTAGCAACAGAAAAGATAAAAATTTTCTGTTAACTAGCGTTATATTGGGTGTTCTATTTCTGGTGGCAATCGCTATTGCAAAACCTCAGTTTTATGCGTTTAGAAACTTGTCCAGTATTTTAATTCAAAGCAGTGCTGTTGCGATTATGGCAGCTGGTCAGATTTACGTTATGGTAAGTGGCGGTATTGATTTATCAATTCCTTCCGTTATGATGCTTTCTGGATGTATCGGAGCGTATACTATGCGCGAAACTGAAAATATAATGCTTGGAGTATTGGCTATTATGATGATAGCAATTCTTTTAGGGTTGTTTAATGGATTTTCTGTGGCAAAAATTGGAATTAATCCATTTGTAGCAACTATGATTACCATGATTTTTTCCAATGGTTTGTCGCTTCGAGTAACAAAATCAACCAGTATACCGGTTCTTCCAAAGTTTACTGAGCTATTTGGAAAATATTACGGACCATTTCACGCAAATATCATAATGATGCTCGTCTGTTTGATTATCCTTCAATTTTTACTGACCAAAACAGCATTTGGAAGAAGCATTTATGCCATTGGAACAAATGAAAAAACAGCTCAGGCATGTGGCATTAAAACGGGAAAAATAAAAATACAAGTATTTTTGATTTCTGGAATTATGGCAGGACTTGCTGCGATTGCTTTGACGGCACGAATTTCGTCATCTTCTCTTTCTCTTGCATCTGATGGTACATCATTAGATGTAATTGCGGCGGCAATTGTAGGCGGCGCAAGTATTAAAGGTGGTGTAGGAACAGTACTTGGTGCGTTGATAGGGGCTTTTATTATTAATGGTCTTTCTAATCTCTTGGTATTATTTGGTATTGATTATTATACGATTCAGATTATTAAGGGCGCAGTCTTTATTTTTATTACCTGGTTTGACACCATTCGTGCAAATGCAAGGAGGGTATAAAGATGGAAAAAAGAATGTACTTTGAAGCAAGAAATTTACATAAATACTATCCAGGTGTTCATGCATTGAATAATGTAACGATTGTTGCAGATAAGGGAGAAGTACTGGGAATTATTGGAATTAACGGTGCTGGGAAATCTACTTTTATGAACGCATTGGCTGGGGAAATCTGTATTGATAAAGGAACATATTATATCGATGGAAAAGAAACAATAATCAGGAATCAGAACGACTCAGGAAAATGTCGTATTGCATTAATACATCAAGAAGCAGTTGTTTTTAAGGACATGACAGTGGCTGAGAATATATTTATTTATAATTTAAACAAATATACAAAGGCTGGACGTATACAATATAAGAGATTATTTGAGGATGCATCAAAGTATCTTTCAATGATTGGTGCTGATATTGATCCAAAAGAAATTGTAAAAAACATTACAATTGGTGAAAAACAAATGATCGAAATTGCGAGAGCTCTTGTTAGAGATGCAGAAATTGTATTATTTGATGAACCGACTTCATCATTGTCACTAGACGAAAAAGAGAATCTGTTTCGCATTATTGGAGAATTAAAGCAGAAAAATAAAATTGTAATGTATATTACACATTTTATTGATGAAATAATGAGAATCTGCGATAGAACAGTTGTTATGCGTGATGGGTGTGTGACAGGTGAATTTTTGAACGAAGATGTCACAACAAAAGAACTTGTTACAGGTATTGCAGGGCAGGAAGTAGAGACAATTGTGAATGCAACAGATAAAAGGGATAAAGAAATTGTTCTGAAAGTTGAGAATCTTAATTGTTATCCGGTCGTGAGAAATGTAAATTTCGCAGTAAAAAAAGGTGAAATATTGGGACTTTGGGGGCTTTTGGGTTCTGGAAGAACAGAAATTGTAAGAAATATTCTGGCTTTGGATAAACCAGATTCCGGAATTGTCTATAAGCGTAATAACAAAGGGATTTTGGAAAAAATTAGTGGTCATAAGCTTTTGGAAGAGTGTGCATATGTTACAGAAGACAGACATTTGGATGGACTGTTTATGCAAATGCCGATTTGGAAAAATATCTCTATGGCAAATTTGAAGAAGTTTGAGCATTTTATAATGGACGAGCAGAAAGAACGAGATTATGCACTTCAAATGATCAATGAAATGCAGATAAAAGCGTCTGATGAAAATGTGCTTGTAGAGACTCTCAGTGGTGGAAATCAGCAAAAAGTGGTTATGGCAAGATCAATTGGTAAAAATCCAGATATTTTCTTTATTGATGAGCCGACAAGGGGTGTAGATATTAATGCTAAATCTTTTATTCATAAGAAAATTGTAGAACTGGCAGAATGTGGATGTGCCATTGTTATGATATCTTCAGAACTGGAAGAAAATCTTAACTTGTGCGATAGAGTGTTAATTGTAAGAAACGGTGAAATTGTTGCTGAAGTTGCAAAGAAGGATATTAGCAAACAAAAGCTGATGGATCTTTGTCAGGGTATACGAGAGGAGGTCAAGTATGAATAGGGAAGTAAAAATAAAGAATATGAAATTGGCTGCCCTCAACAATGCGGTATATATTTTTGGAATATTGATTATCGCAGTATTTTCTGTAATGTCTCCATACTTTTTCACAGTCACAAATGCGACTTCAATTTTGCGAGCATCTACATTGATGCTGTCTATTGGTATTGGTATGACTTTCGCATTAATTGTTGGCGAGCTGGATTTATCAGTGGGAGCAAACTGTCGTTTTTCAGCATCTGTATGTGCACTTTTGATGGTGAATTATAAATGGAATCCATACCTTTGCATGATCATGATGCCAATTCTTGGAGGATTAGTTGGATTAGTAAATGGAATTTTGGTTACAAGAGTAAAGTTAAATGCTTGGTTAGTGACTCTTTCTATGAAATTGGCATTAGTTGGAATTGTAGTGAAACTGACTAATACAGTTGCGATTAATATGCCTCAGGAAGTGCTACAGTTCCGTAATTTTAAAATATTTGGTTTGTCCAGCTTTATAGTTTTTATTTTGGTTGTAATGTTGATTATGCAGTTTGTTTTAAAGTATACAACTTTCGGAAGAAAAATTGTTGCAGTTGGATCCAACCCAAATGCTGCATCAAAACTGGGACTTAGTGTAAAGAATTACAAACTTGCGGCATTTACAATCAGTGGGATTTTTGCAGGGCTGGGAGGTATGTTAATTTGTATAAATTTAGGAAGCGTTACCAGAGAATTGGGAGATGGATACGAATTTACTGCAGTGGCTGCGATTGTGCTTGGGGGTGTATCCCTTGCGGGTGGTGAAGGCAGCGTATTTCCTAAAGCCTTTATCGGTGTTCTTATTTTAACAATGATTGAAAATGGACTTACGATGATTGGAGCAGATATCTATGTCTTTCAGATTGCTAAAGCACTGATTATCTTTGTGATGATGTATATTGATTCTAAAAAAAATAAGATTTGAATGAGGGTTCTATGGAAAAAAAAGTATACGTTGGAAGCTATACGGGGCCAGAAAAGGGAAAAGGAATTTATTATTGTCTTCTGGACACAGAAACGGGAGCACTGAGACGTATTTCTGTAGAAGAACAGTGCGAAAATCCCAATTTTATTGCAGTGAACTGGAAGAAAAAAATTCTTTGTGCGTTAAATGAAAGTGACAAAGGAATCTGGCTAAGTTCTTATGAAATACAGGATGATGGGTTTCTTTGTTATTTGGATCAGAAAGATATTTCAGGACGTGGTCCATGTCATATTTGTATGGATTCTGATGCCAGACGAGTATTCTTTGCTAATTATATAAGTGGAGATGTGGGCATGGTATTGTTAGATGAGACGGGACATTTTGAGGAAGAAGAGTATATTACTTCACACTCTGGAAAGAGTGTTCATGCAAGACAAACTGAACCTCATCCTCATGGAGTGCATCTTTCGCCAGATGAAGATTACCTTTTTGTACCGGATCTTGGAACCGATGAAGTTGTGATGTATGTGATTGAAAAGGACCAGCTTCGAAAGAGAATGTCAAAAAAGGTGTTGCCGGGAGATGGACCAAGGCATTTGGTATTCCATCCAAATGGGAAATGGGTGTACCTGATTTGTGAGATTACAAATGTAGTGTATGTATATTTGTATTCAGAAGAGAACGGTCTGGAAGAAATTCAGAGAATCTCACTTCTTTCAAAAGATATGAAAAATGAATATATTGCAGGAGAGATTGCTGTAACTTCAAATGGAAAATATCTTTTGGCAGGAACTCGCACCTGGGGAGCAGCCAAAGAGAAACAGGGGTTTTTAACAATATTTGAGATTGACAAAAATGGTTTGTTGGTGCTGAAGAAAGTGGTGGAGTCAGGTGGGTGCCATCCTCGTATGTTTAGTATAACATCAGATGGAAGTTATGTGCTGATGGCAAATCAGTATTCTGGAGATGTAATTAGTTTTCGATTTAGTCAAGAAACTGGTGAAATAAAAAAAAGTGATAAATGTGCTATACCTGAGGCAACTTGCGTATGGTGCGAATAAGAAAAGGAGAAAATGAATGAGTAAAAAATTAGCAATTACTGGTGGAAGCCGTGGAATCGGCCGTGGCATTGTAAGACGAATGGCAAAAGAAGGTTATGATATTGCTTTTACCTACAGTTCTGAGAGAGGAAAAGCACAGGCAGAAGCATTAGTGGAGGAAGTAACGGAAAAATATGCGGTAAAGTGCTATATGCATCAGTTTGCATTGAATGAAAAAGGAACAGCAGAAGAATTTGTAAGGACGGCTTATGATGAACTGGGTGGTTTGGATCTTCTGATATGTAATGCTGGACAGTCTTTGGTAAATAGCATTTATGAAATGGATGAAAAAACAATTGATTTTTTAATTAATTTGGATTTTCGTTCTTATCTTATGGCAGCCAGAGAAGCTGGAAGAATTATGGGAGAAAATAATATTAAAGGAAATATTATTTTTATCTCTTCTTGTAGAGGAATCCGTGCATTCCCATATGATGAATTATATGGTGGATTAAAGGCTGGACTTATCCGCGCAATTCAGACCTTTGCATTGGATCTGGCACCTTATGGAATTCGTGCAAATTGTGTTTCACCAGGACCTATTCGTGTGAGAACCAGTGAGGAAATGCGAGAAGAGGGGGTTTGTGAGCAGGAGATTGAAGATTTAGATAATCTTTGGAAACAGCTGCCATTAGAGCGGATGGGAACACCAGAAGATATTGCGAATGCCGTTGCTTTTTTGGCAAGTGATCAAGCATCTTATATAACGGGGGCAAATTTGGTTGTAGATGGAGCTGCATCACTCCCTGGAATTCCAGAGAATCGTCCTAAAGAAGATGAAGAGTTTAAGACTTGGTGTAATTTTAAACGAAGATGGAGGGTATAACACTATGAAAATGATAAAGGCCAATAGGGACAGAGACTTAATAGCCCAGACGATTTTTAAATGTGGTGAATTTGCCTATGAATTGGATAAAGACTTTTTGACACTTCCAGATTTTTTAAGATATACGCCAATTTGTACTGGATGTTGTGATGAAAATGACAATATTTATCTTGCTACCAGAGATAGAGAGAGACCAATTGTTGTAGTAGATTCAAATGGAAATTATATAAGAGATTTTGGAAAAAATCTGTTTCAGTTTATTCATTCTGTGTTTGTGACAAATCATGGCACACTTCTCTGTGCTGATTCCAATACGCATGTGATTCGTGAACTTACAACAGATGGAGAGTTAATTCGGGATTTTGGAAATTATAATAAGCCTAGTGATAGCGGTTATGATGCAGGCATTTGGAGAGATATGCATAGAATGGGAAATATGATTCCTATGAATTTACCATTCCAAAAAGACTGGTGTTTTATCGAAAGTATTAAAACTATTAAGCGCGCAGCACCTCCTTTTAATCGCCCAACCTGCGCAGTAGAAACATCTAAAGGCGATATTTTTGTAAGTGATGGTTATGCAAATTGTGCTTTACATAAATTTTCCAATGATGGAAGTCTACTCAATACTTGGGGAGAACCTGGAATGGGACCTGGTAAATTTTTCGTTATGCACAGTCTGTGGTTGGATAAAAAAGACCGTATTTGGGTTGCTGATCGAGAAGGAAACAGTATTCAGGTATTTACAGATGATGGGGAACTGATTGCATATTGCTCAGAAGGATTATATCAACCGTCGGAGATATGGGCAGATGATCAGTATATTTATGTAGGTGAGCGTGGAGGAATTACTATTTTCGATTATGATGTAAATGTAGTGGCACAGCTTGGCTTTTATATGTCCTCCCTAATGACCCATGGATTCTGTGGAGATTCGAAAGGAAATCTTTACATAATGACGTTAAGTGATGCGCTTCCGTACTCACTCTTAAAACTTAAACGCCTATAAAGGAGAAAAATAACATGCTGATTAATATAAATGGTAAAGATATTGGCAAAGAATTGCCAGCAATAAATGTAATAAACCCTTTTAATGGAGAATGTATAGATACCGTTCCAGATGTGCCAGTGGAATTGATGGATGAGGCTGTGAAAGCTGCTCAGGAAGGGCTTAAAATATGGGGCGGACTTTCTCAAGCAAACAGAAATGCAGTTATTTATAAATATATCCAGCTTTATGAATCCAGAAGACATGAAATCTCAGAATTGTTAGCGGCAGAAACGGGAAAGACATTAAGAGAAGCAGAAGACGAGATTGATGTGTGTACTAAAGTAACACGAGGATATTGTGAAATGGCGGCGCATTTATATGGAAATTGTATTCCGGGTGGAAGCACCAATGGAAACGAAGAAAAGGATATTATTTTTACTAGGAGAGAACCGCTTGGAGTAATGGTGATTATTATTCCTTTTAATTATCCAGTTGATTTATATTCACAAAAAGTGATGTCTGCATTAGTGGCAGGAAACTCTGTGATTATCAAACCACCGTCATATAATCCATTGGCAATTATTCGAATGACGCAGATTCTTTATGAAGCTGGAGTTCCTAAATGTGCTGTACAGGTCGTGACGGGAAAGGGAAGAGTGGTTGGCAATTATCTTTGTGGACACCATGGAATCAATGCAATTTCTATGACCGGAAGTACAGAAGTTGGAATTAGCATTTATAAAAAAGCAGCAGACAATTTAACCAGAGTATTCTTAGAACTTGGAGGGAACGATTCGTTTATTGTTTTGGAAGATGCAGATCTTGAACTGGCAGTAAATGAGGCTGTAGGAAGTCGAATGGGAAATGCAGGGCAGATATGCTGCGCTAGCAAACGGTTTTTGATTCATGAAACATTGAAAGATGAATTCGTTAAAAAGTTGAAGGAAAAAATCAATGGAATGAAAATCGGAGATCCTATGGATCCACAAACACAAGTAGGATGTCTTATCAGTGAGGATGCAGCAGAACAGGTAGAAAAACAGGTAGAGCATTGCATTGCACAGGGTGCAATTTGCGTGACAGGAGGAAAAAGATTTGGTAGGGCATTCTTTGAACCAACAATTTTGGATTGTGTAACGGCTGAAATGGATGTCGCAAAAGATATGGAAATTTTTGGACCGGTATTTCCAATTATAACAATTCATTCTGAAGAAGAAGCCATAGAAATAGCAAATCAGTCCTGTTATGGTTTATCAGGGGCAATCTTCAGCAGGAATGTAGGAAGAGCAATTTCCATTGCGTCCAGGCTGGAAACTGCCGGAAATGTAATCAATGGAGGCAGTGCATATAGAATACCGGATTTGGCATTTGGTGGATATAAAAAGAGTGGTATTGGACGAGAAGGAATTTCCAGAACATTGGAAGAATTAACCCAGGAAAAAAATTATATTTTGAAAGGAGTTTTTTAGGAGTATGGAAATGAAGGGAATTTATGCAGCAATGGTTACTGCTTTTCAGGAAGATGGTTCTTTGGACGAAAAAGGAATCAGGGAAATAGTTAGACATAATATAGATCATTGTGGTGTAAAAGGGCTATTCGTGGGCGGTACAATGGGTGAACGATATAAAATGTCAACGGCAGCGATGAAAGAATTATATCACATTGTGGCAGATGAAACTGCAGGAAAAGTTGATCTGGTTGCTAATATTTCTGCACTTGCTTTTGAAGAAGTTCTTGAGTTGGGAGCTTGTGCAAAAGAAGAAGGTTATTCCAGGGTAGCTATGATCGCACCGATTTTCCATGGATACAACAGTGAGGAAATAGTGGATTATTATATTTATATAGCGGATCACATTTCTATTCCGCTGATGATTTATGTAATTCCTTCTTTTTCAAAGGTGGACTTTACGGAGAGTATGTTGGTGCGGCTTTTGAAGCATCCTAATATTGTGGGATTGAAGTTTACCCACAATGATTATTATCTTCTTGACAGGGTGAGAGTAAAATGCCCGGATGCTATTCTTTTTACAGGCTTTGACGATATATTGTACCATGCTCTTTTAATGGGAACAGATGGAGCAATAGGAGGTACTTTTAATCTTACTGGACGGTTGGCAAAAAAACTTTATGATGCGGTACAAGATAAAGATTATAAAACTGCTTTGAAGTATCAGAGAAATATCAATGATGTAGAGGATATGCTGAATGCCACTGGTCTTTTCCCTACACTTAAGGCTGCATTACAAATAATGGGTGTTCAGTGCGGTGAATTAAAAAAACCTAATGCATTAATCACGGAAGCACAGAGAGAACAGGGAAGAAAGATTGTGGAATATTTGGAGAGAATAGGAGGATAAGTTTGTATATCATTCAAAATGAATATCTGGAACTGATTGTTTCAGAAATAGGAGCAGAAATCTGTTCCTTACGGAATAAAATGGATGATTTGCAATATATATGGCAAGGGGATCCTAAATATTGGTCAGATCATTCACCGCTTTTATTTCCCGCTATTGGTGACTGGAAAGATAACAAATATGTTATAGACGGGAAAGAATATGAAATGCCATGTCATGGATTTGGAAGGCTAGAAAAGTTTGAAATTCATTGTAAGGATACAGAAATGATATGTACGTTGCATTCAAACAAAGAAATACAGACAATATATCCTTTTGATTTTTCACTAACAATAGTATATAGCCTTGATCGAAATATTCTTCATGTGGAACAATTTATAAACAATGAATCGGAAAAAGAAATGCCATATTCTATTGGAGAACATATAGGTTTTTGTGTTCCACTTTTTAAAGGAGAGGTTTATGAAGATTATTATTTAGAATTTGAGAAGGAAGAGACGGCCAATAGATATCCATTGTTGAATGGAAGGACAATAGGAAAACCTGTACCATGCCTTATGCAGACAAAGAGAATCCCGTTACATTCAGAGATGTTTGCAAATGGAGCATGGAACTTTAAGGGGCTTTCTTCTCAGCGTGTTTGTTTAGCTAGTGAAAAAAATCAGCATAAAATTATAATTGACTTTCCTGGATTCAGCCATTTTTCTATTTGGTCGGTGCCTAATGCTTCTTATATATGCATTGAACCGTGTAACGGAATAGCAGCATCAGAGGAAGAAGGCTATGATCCGTATCAGAAAAAAGGTATTCATGTTTTGAAGCCGGGACATTCGGAGATCGTGACATACAGTGTTACACTTCTTTCACCAAAAGTTGATGCATTATTGGAAAATGAGGAAAAAAAATCAATTTTATCAAAACGCATTTCTGTACGAAAATTTAGAAAGAAGGTGGTGACCAAGGAAAAAATCATGCGTATTCTGAAATATGCAATGGCATCTCCTAGTGCAGGAAATTCTAGGGAATGGGAATTTATTGTAATTACAGAAGATGCGGCAAAAGAAAAAATTTCACAGATGAGCCCATATGCGGTTCCGGCAAAAAATGCATCTGTACTGATTATTCCATGTCTTAGGAAGGAAAAAGAATGGATAGATAAGCAGGGAAACAGCTGGTGGGTGCAGAACATGGCAATTTGTTCCTATGGAGTATTGCTTGCGGCAAAGGAAGAGGATCTTGATGGTGTATGGCTTGGTTTTTATCCGGATGAAATGCGAGTGAAATTATTAGCTGAGTATTTAAAATGTGAAAATGTGCTACTTCCATTTTCAGTAATTGCATTAGGATATAGAGATGGAGAAGCTTTGGAGAAGGATCGTTATGATTCAGACATTGTTCATTTTTTTTCAGTTAGTGAAAAACATTGCAGCAGTTGATTAAGATATTAAATTGCGATTGCCAGTAAGACGGCTACAAACTCAGCAAATATGGGTTTTAGTAGCCGTTTTTACTGTGACACAAAAAAATCCTGAACGCCTTGATTTGAAGGCATTCAGGCTCCTAAGGAACAGGGGATGAGAGAATCGAACTCCCACCAAAGGTTTTGGAGACCCCTATCATACCATTTGACCAATCCCCTATAATGTTGTAATTATTGCTTATGTTGGGATTATACATGTAAAACCTGAGGTTGTCAAGCAATACCAAGATAGCAATAACTGTAATTTCAGGATAGAACAAACTTCATTATAAAATTGCATTATAAAACCAGTACAAGCAGACAAATGTAATAGTAACGGAGAGTGTGGGATTCGAACCCACGTGCCCTTGCGGACAACCGCATTTCGAGTGCGGCGCGTTACGACCACTTCGCTAACTCTCCATATGAAAACAGCAAACAATGAAAACAGCAAACAATGAAAACAGCATACAATCTGAAAGGATAACATATAACAACACACATCCCTAAAGACTTCTCTGCATTTTTGAAGATTACATCAGAATCATGGATCAACGCTGCTTTTGCTGTGACCGTTCTTTATTATATCCGTATTCATGAAAAAGGTCAATTCCTTTTTCATGAATGATGTGTTTATGGATTTTTACTATATTTTTTATTTTTGGTAGGGTTTATATGGGCGACTGGGGATTGACGAAAAGGGGTGTATTGTAATATGATAAAGAATAACTTATTTAGAAACATCCCTTGAGGAGGCTGAAATGAACGACAAAAAGACATCCATTCTAAGTGCGGTAGAACATCTTACCAAGAATTACCATGATGAAGAGCTGTTTTTGTCAAGAAGCAAAAAAGAGCTTCCTGACAGATCTGCAGTAGTTGATATAGTGAGAGAATTAAAAACTGTGATCTTTCCAGGATATTTCGGGAATGATTCGGCAGCAGCTATGTTTCCAGAACATTATCTTGGGCACGTGATGAATGATCTGTACGATCGTCTGGAAAGACAGATCAAGATCGCTTATTTATATATGGGCGAAGAGCAGGCAGATGAGAGAGCAGCAGAAGTGACCGGCAGCTTTTTCATGGAGCTTCCGCATGTTCAGAAGATGCTCTTGAAGGATGTTCAGGCCGGATTTGACGGGGATCCTGCAGCCAAGAGCAGAGAGGAGATTATTTTCTCCTATCCAGGCTTTCTGGCTATCTATGTGTATCGGCTGGCACACATCCTGTATACAAGTGAAGTACCCTTTATTCCAAGGATTATGACAGAGTATGCCCATAGCAGCACTGGGATTGATATCAATCCAGGTGCGACTATAGGAGAATACTTCTTTATTGACCATGGAACAGGTGTAGTAATCGGAGAGACCACTACTATCGGCAATAATGTAAAATTATATCAAGGTGTAACTCTGGGTGCCTTATCCACCAGAATGGGGCAGCAGCTCGCAAATGTTAAGAGACATCCCACCATTGGGGACAATGTGACCATATATTCCAATTCCACCGTATTAGGTGGTGAGACTGTGATCGGTGAGAATACCATCATTGGAGGAAATACATTTATTACGGAGTCTATTCCTGCCAATACTAAGGTAAGTGCCAAGAGTCCTGAGCTTGTGATCAAGAAGCCCAGAAGTCAGATGACAGCTACCAATGTATGGGACTGGGAGAACTGATGGCGTTGTTTTTGATGATCTTAAGATTAGGAGCCTGTTGTATGTAGTACAGGCTCCTGTTTTTTTTGCACCTTTCGTGTAAATTATTAACCACAAAAAGGAGAATAATAACCATAAATCCAGATGGTATTATGGTATTATAAAAAGAATCCTATGCCCATGGGCTGGAAAAGACAAAGGAGATGTGAAATATGAGATTTTCTGAGATTCCTTATGAAAGACCGGACATTCCGGCTGTGGTAGAAGAAGGCAGGAAACTGATCGAGAAGGCTGCCCATGCAGCCAGTGGGGAAGAACAGTTTGCCATTCATCAGGAAATATGGAAAAAGCTGTACCATGTAATGACTATGTACACGATTGCCCAGATACGAAGAGACGGGGATGTAACAAACGCATTTTACGAAGAAGAAAAAGAGTATTATGACCAGAAAATGCCAGAGGTCGAAGCACTGACGGATGAGTACAATAAGGTGCTTTTCAAAACTCCTTTCAGAGCCTATATGGAAGAAAAGCTGGGAGCAGTAGCATTTCGCTCTATGGAGCTTGCGATGAAAGCTTTTGATGAGAAACTGATCCCGTTAATGCAGGAGGAGAATGCACTGGCGACCAGGTACAGTAAGCTGATCGCTTCTGCATCTGTGGACTGGGAAGGAGAAGAACTGAATCTTTCCCTGCTTCAGAAATATATGAAAGCCAGTGACAGGGACACCAGAAAGAAGGCCTGGGATAAATTCTCTGCATTTTTTGAAGGAAAACAGGATGAGATCGATGAGATCTATGATCTTATGGTGAAAAATCGTACTGCTCAGGCAAGGCTTCTTGGCTTTGAGAATTATATTGATATGGGATATTGCAGGATGAACCGCAATTCTTATACAAAAGAGGACATTGCCAGTCTGCGTGAGCAGATCAAGAAGACTTTTGTACCTTTTGCATCCCAAATGCATGAAAGGCGCAGGGAACGTCTTGGAGTGGACAGCCTGACTTATTATGATGCAGGTGTTTATTTCAAGCAGGGAGACCCGGCACCAACAGGTACACCACAGGAGATCCTGGAGAGTGGCAGGAAAATGTATTCTGAGATGTCAGAGGAGACCAGAGACTTTTTCAATATGATGATGGACTGGGAGCTGTTTGACGTATTTGGACGGAAGAATAAGGCTACCGGTGGATATATGACAGAGATTTCCGATTACGGAGTACCGTTCATTTTTGCTAATTTTAATGGTACAAGCGGAGATGTGGATGTGATCACTCACGAATGCGGACACGCATTTCAGTATTATGTATCAGCAAAGGATCCTATCCCGGAGCACAATCGGTATCTGACCATGGAAACAGCAGAAATCCATTCCATGTCTATGGAATTTTTTGCTGAACCATGGATTGAACTGTTTTTTGGTGAAAAAGGGAATGATTACAGGCAGATGCATCTGGAGGATGCCATTGCCTTTGTACCATACGGAACCATGGTAGATGAATTCCAGCATATTGTTTATGGCAATCCGGATATGACTCCAAAAGAACGCCGGGATGCGTGGAAGCAGTTGGAGAAAGAATACTGGCCACACCTTGACATTACAGGCTGCGGTTTTATGGAAAAAGGTGCATACTGGCAGAGGCAGCATCATATTTTTGAACTTCCCTTTTATTATATTGATTATGTTCTGGCACAGCTTTGTGCTTTCCAGTTTAAGATCAAAATGGACAAGGATCATGGAGCTGCATGGGCAGATTACATGAAGCTTTGCAAGATGTCTGCAAGCCGTTTCTATCCGGAATTGCTGAAAGAAGCCAGGCTTAACGTACCGTTTGAACAGGGATGTATTTCAAAAATCGTAGAAGAGATCCGGAAAAAGCTTGACCTGTGATAAAGGAGACAGACATACATTCATGAAGAAATACAGAAATGATTATCGGAAAAAAGGAAACCGTTATGAGTATACCGGACAGTGGTACAGAACCAGGCTTTCAGAACAGGACCTGAGAAAAACAGTTTTGTCTTCTATGATCCTGGGCATCCTGGCGCTGGGCTTTTATATTGGCGGTATGTGCCTGAATAATGACGGCAGCCGGGTTGCCTGGGTTCTTCTGCCGTTTGTATTCCAGCTTTTACCAGTTGCTTATGTAATTGCCGGCAGCGGTGCTTTATATCTGCGGATCCGCCAAAATGGAGAGAATACTTCTGCATTGGTAGAGATCCCGCAGGCACATAAAAAGGATCTAAGCAGGGCAGATTATGAAAAACAGGTAAAAAGACCCTGGCGGTGCAGTCTGGGAATCCTGATCCTTGGCTGTGGAAGCTTTGTATCTGACCTGATCTTCATTTTCCTGGATCCGAATCAGCGTGCAGTATCTGCTGAATATTTATTTGCAGCAGATTCCTTTGTACTTATTCTGTTTGGGATCATTCTCACTGTCAAAAACAGGAAAATAAAAGGCAGTTTTGAAAAGCTTTCCTAAGAATCCAGAATCAGGTATTCATGGTAATAATTAATGGACAAAAACAGAAAAGTTGCTATTTGCTAATCAAGAAAAACATGTTACAATGGATTTACTTCAAAACGTAACTAAAAATACCAGCGTACATGTTCAATATTGGTAAATAGTTACAAATAACAAAAGGAGGATTAAGGATGAGGAAAAAAAGGTTAATGGCTCTGTTGCTATCAGGAGTTATGGCCGCAACAATGTTCAGTGTTCCTGTATTTGCAGAAGAAGCTGACACAGAAACAGCTACAGAAGGAAAGGACACAGGTTCTGACACACCTCTCGTTGTTGGACAGACGAATTTCTCTGAGAAGTTCAGCGGATTTTTCTGTGAGGCAGTGCCGGATCAGCAGATTGCAGATATTGTTGGTGCATATCTGTTTGACACAGACAGAAGCGGTGCAGTGATCTACAATGGTATTGAGGGTGAGACCCATGAATACAATGGTACAGACTACACCTATACAGGCCTGTCCGATGTTACTGTTACACAGAATGAGGATACTACTGTTTATAATTTTAAACTGAGAGATGATGTTACCTTTTCAGATGGTGAGCCACTTACAGCGGATGACCTGATCTTTACTCTGTATGTATTTGCAGATACTGATTATGATGGTGGTGCTACCCTTTATTCTACCAATATTAAAGGATTGAAGAATTACCGTCTGAACTCTACAGTAGCAGATTCCATTACGGATGAGGATGTAGAGAATGTATTAAACGATATGCCGGATGAGCTGGCTGAGAAGGTGAAATCAGACCTGATCATGCCTCTGCTTTCCTCTGAATACGACTGGGCTGAAAGTGACTGGGAGTCTTATAAAGAGGATTATCAGGTGAACAGTGCAGCTGAGTTCTTTGTAATGCTTTACGCAAAGGACCAGGATTACTCCGCAGATGATAAGGACCGAGATACCATCCTTAACGATATTGCAGATCAGTACGGCACAGATTACAAGGCACTTGCTGCTGCATATGGAGATGAAGCATACTTTGATGAGGATGTTACCAATCTTGCTACAGAATATCTGGTAGAGCAGAAGACTGCTGCAGGAGAAGGCGAAGAAGTTACTAATATCGAAGGTATCAAGAAGATCAATGATTATGAAGTTGAGGTAACAACAGACGGATTTTCTGCAACAACCCTGTACAACCTGGGTGTGATCGTAGAGCCGCTGCATTACTATGGAGATACTTCTCTTTATGATTATGACAATAACAAGTTTGGTTTCACAAAGGGAGATCTTTCTTCCATCCGCGAGAAAGGAAATACTCCTCTTGGCGCAGGTCCGTACAAGTTTGTGAAATACGAGAATAAGACAGTTTATCTTGAGGCAAATGAAAGCTATTACAAAGGCGCTCCTAAGATCAAGAATCTTCAGTGGCGTGAAACATCAGAGGCAGACAAGATCGCAGGTGTTCAGCAGGGTACCATCGACCTTTCTGATCCGTCAGGAAGCAAGTCAGCTTTTGAGCAGATCGAGAGCATTAATGGTAATGGCAGTCTGAATGGTGACAAGATCATGACCAATACTACAGACAATCTGGGATATGGATACATCGGTCTTAATGCTGCTACCATTAACGTAGGAAATGAGCCTGGTTCTGATGCTTCTAAGAACCTTAGAAAAGCAATCACAACCATTCTTTCCGTATATCGTGACGTATCCATTGATTCTTACTACGGAGATGCTGCATCTGTGATCAATTATCCGATCTCCAATACTTCCTGGGCAGCACCTCAGAAGTCCGATGCAGATTATCAGGTGGCATATTCTGTGGATGTTGAAGGTAATCCGATCTACACAGATGAGATGACAGATGATGAGAAATTTGACGCAGCACTTCAGGCATCCCTTGGATACTTTGAGGCAGCAGGTTACACAGTAGAAGATGGCAAGCTGACAGCAGCTCCGGAAGGAGCAAAGCTTACTTATGAGATGACTATTGGTGCATCCGGCTCCGGTGATCACCCAAGTTTTGCAATCCTTACAGATGCAAAACAGGCTCTTGAGAAGATTGGATTTACTCTTGAGATCAATGACGTAACAGATGCAAATATTATGTGGGATAAATTAAATGCAGGTACTGCTGAAATGTGGGCAGCTGCATGGCAGGCAACCGTTGATCCAGATATGTATCAGATCTATCATAGTGACAGTGTAAAGAGTAACTATTATCACATTAACGATGCTACCCTGGATCAGGATATTATTGATGCCCGTTCTTCTGCTGATCAGGAATACAGAAAGTCTGTCTACAAACAGTGTCTGGATATTATCCTTGACTGGGCAGTAGAGGTTCCGATTTATCAGAGACAAAACTGCATTATCTACAGCCCTGAGCGTCTTAATGCAGATACCTTTACAAAGGATGTAAGTACATTCTATTACTGGTATAAAGATATTGAGACAATGGAAATGAATTAAGGTTTTGCAGCATTTGGGAAGGGGGCGCAGATGCCCCCCTTTCTTTGCAGACATGCTTTAATGACAATCAGAAAGGACAGTTTTAATGAAGAAATTTGTAGTACGGCGTGTACTTCTTGGAGCGCTGATCTTGTTCTTCGTTTCCCTTATCATTTATTCTATAGAGAGAAGCCTTCCTACTTCCTATGTAGAAGGCCGTGCCAGAGATATGTCCATGAAACAGGGGGCAAAGCCTTATGATGAGCTTGTGGCAGAATTAAATGCTTCTTACGGTTTGGACAAGCCTGTGCTGGAAGGATATTTCAGCTGGCTTTCAAAGGCTGTAAAAGGGGAATTTGGAGAATCCTGGATCTTCCATCAGCCGGTAACACAGAAATTTTCCAAGGTAATCTGGTATTCCTTTGCCCTGGGACTGGCAGCATTTCTATTGGAGATTCTTATCGCCATCCCATTGGGAATATTGTCAGCTACCAAACAGTACAGCAGGGTGGACTATGCAGTGACCGTTTTTGCCCTGATCGGTATTTCGTTACCTTCATTCTTTTTTGCTACCATCCTGAAATATATCTTTTCCATTAATCTTAAATGGGTAGACCTGTACGGAATTGTAAGCCGTATGCATGAATCCTACGGATCTGTTGGGAAAATTCTGGATATGGCAAAGCATATGATTCTTCCTGTGGTTACACTGACCATTGTAAGCATAGGATCTTTGATGCGTTATACAAGAACCAATATGCTGGAAGTACTGAACGCGGATTATATCCGTACAGCAAGGGCAAAAGGTGTTCCGGAGAAAAAGGTAATCTATCATCATGCATTCCGTAATACTCTGATCCCGATTATTACAATTTTGGGAAGTACACTTCCAAGCCTGTTCGCAGGTGCTATGATCACAGAAACACTATTCCAGATCCCGGGGATCGGATATACTTCTTATCAGGCACTGACCCAGGGAGACATTCCGTTTACTATGTTTTATATGGTATTTCTGGCATTCCTGACACTGACAGGAAATCTGATCGCAGATATTCTCTATGCAGTGGCGGATCCAAGAGTAAGAATAAATTAGGAGGAAAAACATGAGCAAAAATTCTGAAAAAAAGATTGATCAGCATGTCAGTACCTCCCAGGCGTTGGATGATGAACAGCGTGTGAAAGTTCTTTCACCTGGAATGCTGGTAATGAAACGATTTTTCCGTAATAAGCTGGCTATGGCAGGACTTGTGATCCTGATCGCCATGTTTTTGTTTTCGTTTGTAGGTGGCGTGGTTAGTCCATATGGAGAAAGTCAGGTTTTCCGTAAGACGGAATATGTATGGAAGGATTATGCAGGCGCTACAGACAATGACGCATATATCTTTACTGTAAAAGAAGGGATGAATTTTCCGGCTGCTGCCCAGCAGAAATTTATTCTTGCAGTAAATCAGGAGCAGGAGTCCTTTGCCACAAATGATGCAGAGTATGGACTGGAGAAAAAAGGAGATGTTTATTACCAGATCACATCTGCTGAGCCTGTGGCTACAGTACTGACACTGAAAGGAAAATCATCCTATAAAGAAGCTGGCAGCACACCTGTTACAGATGAGATCAAGGAAGGATATACGGAAGCTTTGGAAGCTGGCGAAGATAGCTTTGAAGTGGATGGAGTGACTTATTCCATTACAAAAGCCGGACGTCAGGATATGATCTCTGTTTCCGGTGTGATCGGCATAGCCACAAAGAAGGTTTTTAATGCTGTATCTCAGGAGGATGCACCAGGATTTGGTTTTCAGGAGGCAGCACTTGGTGCAATTGCAGAGGATAAGTCTTCTTTTGAATATGAGGATACAAAGTATGAAATGCAGTCTCTGAAAGGACAGGCAGTGGAGATCCTGAAGGAAGGACAGGTATATGCAACCATATCTTCCCTTCTTGTTTCCCCTCAGACAGCCGGCAGCTTCCTTTCACTTCCTTTTAAAGAAGCAGTTGAAGAGGCTATCCTTGAGAAAGCCGATACCTTTACAGCAATAAATGAAAAGGGAGAGGAAGAGAAATATCAGCTTCAGAGAAAGAATACACAGTATGTGGTTCGCAGCCAGAAAAAGACTACAGTTAATGATACATTCCACTCCCCGGACAGTAAACACTGGGCCGGTACAGACGGAAACGGTATGGACATGCTTACAAGGCTGATGTATGGAGGACGTATTTCACTCCTGATCGGGTTTGTGGTAGTCATTATTGAAGTAGTGCTGGGTGTGATCATTGGTGGTATTTCAGGTTATTTCGGAGGCTGGGTGGATACCATACTGATGCGTCTGGTAGATGTAGTAATTTGTATTCCGGCAATGCCCTTATATATTATCATTGGATCTGTAATGGATTATTACAAGATTGATCCGCGTATCCGTATTTATGCACTTTGTGCAATCTTAGGTGTGATCGGATGGCCATCTATTGCGAGAATCGTCCGTGGTCAGATCCTGTCTCTTCGTGAGCAGGAGTTTATGGTTGCAACAGAGGCTACAGGTATTCGGATTTCCAGACGTATTTTCAGACATCTGATCCCCAATGTTATCCCACAGCTTATCGTATTTGCAACCATGGGGCTTGGAGATGTTATCCTTATGGAGGCTACCTTAAGCTTCCTTGGAATTGGTGTTAAATTCCCCTACGCTTCCTGGGGAAATATTGTAAATGCGGTCAATGACGTTTATGTACTTACAAACTTCCCGTTTGTGTGGATTCCTGCCGGATGTCTGATCTTGCTTACAGTTCTTGGATTTAACTTTGTAGGCGATGGACTTCGGGATGCATTTGACCCCAAGATGAAACGGTAGGTGAGAGAGTATGGCATTATTTAAAAAGAAAAACGCAAATTATATCTCAGCTAAAGAAACAAAAAGGATTTCCAGGGAAAATCGGAAGATCACAGATGAGATGGAAAAGAAACGGAATCGGAAGAATATTCCGGAGTCAGAATATCTGTCCCAGATGAAGAACCCGGAGAATGTAGTAGAATTTGATGATGTGCACACCTATTTCTTTACAGATATAGGGACTGTGAAGGCTGTAGACGGAGTCAGCTTTGATGTACCACAGGGAAAGACGGTGGGGATCGTAGGTGAGTCCGGCTGTGGAAAGTCTGTTACTAGCCTTTCCCTGATGCAGCTGGTGCAGCGTCCTCAGGGCCAGACCGTGCAAGGTGAGATCAGGTTTAATACAGGGGATAAGGTTTACAATATCGTGAACACACCTACCAGCGTGATGCAGAAGCTGAGAGGCAATGAGATGGCAATGATCTTTCAGGAGCCGATGACTGCACTGAATCCTGTTTTTCGTATTGGGGAGCAGGTGGACGAGATCACTATGCTTCACAATCCGGAAATGCCAAAAGCCCAGGTAAAAGAAAGAACACTGGAAATGCTGAAATTGGTTGGGATCGCAAACTGTGAGGGCGTCTATAAAATGTACCCACATGAACTTTCAGGTGGTATGCGCCAGCGTGTGTGCATTGCTATAGGGCTTGCATGTAATCCAAGACTGATCATTGCGGATGAGCCCACCACAGCCCTGGATGTGACTATACAGGCGCAGATCCTTGACCTTATGAGAAACCTAAAGGACAAGATCAATTCATCAATTATGCTGATCACACATGATCTGGGCGTGATCGCTGAAATGGCAGATTACGTGGTGATCATGTACGCCGGAAGAGTAGTGGAAAAAGGAACTGCAAGGGAGATCTTCAATGCACCTTCTCATCCTTATACCATTGGCCTTATGCGTTCCAAGCCTGTGGTAGGTAAGAAAGTGGATAAGCTGTACAGTATCCCTGGCAAGGTGCCTAATCCGATCAACATGCCGGATTACTGTTATTTCCGCGACAGATGTGAGCTGCGGTGTGAAAAATGCCAGGGCTCTTATCCGGGAGTGATCCGCCTCAGTCCTACTCATGAAGTAAGCTGCTATCGCTACCAGGACCGCCCGGAGGAAGGCTGGCTGGTAAAAGAACATCCTGGAGAGGAGGGAAAGATCAATGAGTGAGAAAACAGAAAAACAGGATTATATTCTGCAGGTATCCCATTTGAAGAAATATTTCCCTATCAAAGGCGGGATGTTTGGAAAGCAGATAGGTGCTGTAAAAGCAGTAGATGATGTTTCCTTCAACATAAAAAGAGGAACTACCATGGGATTGGTAGGAGAATCCGGCTGTGGAAAATCCACCACAGGAAGGACTCTGCTCCGGCTTATCCCCAAAACAGATGGAACCGTACTTTTCAATGGAAAAGATATATACAGCATGGATCATAAGGAACTGCGGGATCTTCGTACAAAAATGCAGATCATTTTCCAGGATCCCTACTCATCATTGTCTCCCAGACTTCCGGTAGGAGAGATCATTGGAGAGGCAGTCAGGGAGCATAAGCTGGTTCCAAAGGAAGAATATGATGAATATTTAAATAAAATCATGGATGATTGTGGGTTACAGACATACCACAAGGACAGATATCCCCATGAATTTTCCGGTGGGCAGAGACAGCGTATCTGTATAGCAAGAGCACTGGCTCTGAATCCTGAATTTGTTGTATGTGATGAGCCTGTATCGGCTCTGGACGTGTCTGTTCAGGCCCAGATCATCAATCTGTTAAAAGAACTTCAGGAAAAAAGAAACCTTACGTATTTGTTCATTTCACACGATCTGTCTGTGGTTGAGCATATTTCAGATACCATTGGCGTTATGTATCTGGGAGGACTGGTGGAAACTGGAAGTACAGAGGATATTTTTGCAAAGCCGCTTCATCCTTATACTGAAGCACTGTTTTCCGCAATTCCAATGCCGGATCCGGATCTGCAAAGAAATCGGATCATTCTTGAAGGAAATATCCCTTCACCGGCTAATCCACCGTCAGGATGTAAATTCCATACCAGATGCAGGAAATGTATGGAGATCTGTAAGACTAAGATACCAGAAGCAAAGGATATGGGGAATGGACATATGGTTCGCTGTCATCTTTACGATTAAAGATACCGGCAATGGATCTATGCTGTGTGTCAGAGAAGATTCTGGCATGCAGCTGGCTTCATGGCCATGGCGTATACTTATGTTATGCATATGGGATCAGGAGGCAGAAGATGGGAAAAAGACAAAAAGACGAGTTGCCGGATTATACAGTAGCTAACATGGATGTGGATGGGATGCCCTGGAATACAGGCAGGAAGAAGTTTTCTGTACAGGATCAGGAATTAGATACAGAGGAAAAAGAGCCTTTGACAAAAGCAGAAACAAAGGCTGTGATCTGGCTGTCACTAAAGGCCGGACTTGTAATAGGCGGTGTGTTTATAGGTGCTGCAGCCCTGTTCCTTCTGTTCTGCGTTTACGTCTGGTTAAGGTGAATTTTTTGACTTGTATAAAAAAATAAAAAAATTCAAAAATAGTGTTGACAAATGAATGATTATCGGGTATACTAATCATCGTTGCAGCGGTAAACAAAAGCACATAACAAAGTGTGCGGGTGTAGTTCAATGGTAGAACACCAGCCTTCCAAGCTGGATACGTGGGTTCGATTCCCATCACCCGCTTATGCGATAGTGGCGTAGTTGGTAACGCGCGACCTTGCCAAGGTCGAGACCGCGGGTTCGAGCCCCGTCTATCGCTTTTTTTTATTCAAAGATGATTAATGAATGGTTGTAAAAAGAGCATGGAGAGATTCTGATGAGTTTCTCCGTGCTCTTTTTGTTTATGCTATTTCTTTTTTATTAGGATGCCAGGATACATTTCAGTTCAAAATCATCAAGATAAAATACGAAAATTTTTGCAGGGTATTATTCGGTTTTTTACATGTCTAATGTGAGTAATGCTGCTTCTAATTGCCTTTTTGCGTCAAAGAGAACCTGCTTAAATGTATCTGCGTTTAGGGTATTTTGGTAAATGGGAAAAGATACAGAAAGGGCAGCGATTACATTTCCAATACGATTGCAGATAGGAACGGCAATACAGCGTACATATGGTGAAGATTCCTCCGCCTCATAGGCTATATGTGTTTTTCGTACTTCTTCTATTTGTTTCTCCAATTCATCTAAAGAAGTAATAGTGTGTTCGGTTATAGCTTCTAATTTATAATTTCTATATAACTCATCTAATTCTGCTTTAGAAAGTCCTGATAAAAGAGCTTTTCCAATAGCTGTAGCATGAGCGGGAATACGCTTACCTGTATGTGATACAATGCGAAGCGGCTGATTACTGTCGAATTTATAAAGGTAAATGGTGTCATGACCGTTCAGAATTCCAAAATGTGTTGTTTGATTACAACGTATAGATACATTTTCGACAATATCTTTAGCTACAGAATAAAAAGGATTTGTAGAAAGATAGGCATTGCCGACTTCGAAACACTGTAAACCAATTCGATATTCATTATAGTTTTCTTTTTTTTGCAAAAAATTCATGTTACACATGGTCTGTACCAGGTTATGGACAGAGCTTTTGGGTAAATCAGTAATGGTACAGATTTCTTTAAATGATACACCCTTTGGTTGTTTTGATATATATTTCATGATTTCTAAAGCACATTGTAAAAGTCGATGATTTTTTTGCTCCATACTGAAAATCCTCCCTATAATTAATTAAAATAGTATAAATGAAAACTGTTCATATATACAATATATAATATATAAAACTGGGAAAAAATTCAAGTAGGTGATTTATTTTAAAGGGAATGAAACAACATTTCGAATGTGAGGTGTGAAATATCTGTTCATATATATAATATGTAGTGTTTTTTATAAATAAAAGCAAACTTGCAAATTACGCTCAAACGGAATGCCAGTTCCGCTACTGCGGAACGGCTATTCCATTTTTAACGGTACGAAGTACCGCTAGATGATAT
>NZ_JAOQJL010000044.1:0-28579 GCF_025566965.1 Blautia ammoniilytica
AAACACCGCCCTTCTGATATTTATTATATCAGAAAAGCGGTTCCAATAATAGCAAAACCCTGCAAAAGCAGGGCTTTGTCTACAGTCTGAAAGGTGGACATCATGTCCACCTTTGTCAGAACCACATTCCAGCTCCTTAAGTTCCGTTATGATTTCATCTCTTTTTCGCTGATATAGAACCTTGTCATATCGCTCTGCAAGTACCGCCGCCTTCTCAGAAACCGACAAATCAGTAAATGAGCGTTGCATCAAGTTTGTCTCGATAACATAGACATACGCTTCATCATCCGGTAGATTCTCTTTCACTATGGCTGGTATTTCCTTAAGTCCAGCAAGCTTCCCTGCGTTTTGTCTGTTATGTCCTGCCAGCATTTCATATCCATAATGCATCTTTCTGACAATTACCGGTGTAAGAATTCCATGTTCCTTTATGCTCTCAACCATGTCGCTGAGTCTTTCTCCTTCATACAGATGAAATGGATGGTGTCTAATAGGTTTAATTGCATCAATATCTAACATTTCCACACAGTTGGCACCAGACACTTCTGACTTCCCACCACCAATCAGATCCACAGCATCAGCAAATATTTTTCTTTTTGGTTCATTAGTCTTCATTTCTCACCAACTCCTTTGCTAAATCCTCATAGGCACAACAAGCCTTGCTTTCAGGTGCGTATTCCAAAAGTGGTTCACTGTAATAAACGGCTTCTCCAACCTTCACGGTATTTGGAATCTTGCTTTCAAATATCTTTATCTGACCTTCAAAAGTTTCCATCACCTGCTCTGTAATCACCTTGCAGAGATTTGTCCTGGCATCACACATCGTAAGCAAAATGCCTTCCACCTCCAGTTTGGGATTAATTCGACTCTTTATCTTCTTCACCGTTTTCAAAAAATCCTGTAATCCCATCATTGCCAGAAGCTGAGGATTTACTGTGATAATCACACCATCTGCTGCAGCCAATGCATTTATGGTTAAAGCACCAAGAGCCGGACAAGTATCAATAATAATCGCATCATACCTATCCTTCAGTGATTCAAGAATATTGGAAAGCATTTTCTCTGCTCCCATCTCCAATCGAAGCTTGGAATCCACTACCGAAAGCACCATAGACGAAGGAATAAAATCCACACCATTTCTACTCTGAATGTATTCTTCCGGAGCCGGCATTTCTTCATCTTCAATCTGATTCATCATCAAATGTCCTATGGTAATCGGTACCGCAGCTGTATCTTCAATCCCAAAACAAGTACTCATATTTGCCTGACTGTCGAAATCGACAGCCAGAACCTTTTTGCCAAGCTTAGCCAAAGAATATGCCAGATTATGGCTTGATACGGACTTTCCAACATTATGCGAAGCTTCACATAAAGTCGGTTATGCATAGTAGGTAATTATGGAAAGTTGGAGAACAGAAACCTGATATATTCAGCATTTCTTTCTCCAATTACTTTGCATAATTAGGTGTTGCTATTTACCGAAGTTTTTGAGCCAATTAAGAAGATCATTATCTTCCTGCCATGATGGCATTTCTCCGTCTGAAGGACTTTGATAAGCATTTTCAAGAGCTTCACGTTTCATTTTTTCGTCTGCTCTGGCGTAAACTTCCGTGGTTGATACATCCGAATGTCCAAGCAGATCTCGGATATAGATAAGGTTTATCCCTGACTGGAGCAGGTGCATTGCCTTTGAATGGCGCAAACAGTGTGGAGTCAATTTGGGATCAACATCTTCATGTCCGGAAAGATATGCCTGTTCAGCATATTTTTGAAGGATGTAGGTAATCCCGGCACGAGTCATTTTCTTACCTGACCTGTTGGTAAATAAAGGATGGTTTCGGTAGAGTGCAGTATCCAGATGATTCTCAGCTATATATTGTCTGATAAGCTGTCCTGTAGGCGCCATTACAGGTACGATCCTGCTTTTATCACCTTTTCCGGTTACTTTCACGGTTACAGTATCCGCAAGTGTGATATCACAAACCCTTAAATCAACCAGTTCCTGTACACGGCATCCTGTATCATACATAAGCGTCAGCAAAACACTATCACGACGACCGGAGAGAGACATAACGTCTGGTTGTTCCAGAAGTGCCTTTGTCCCTTCAAGAGACAGATATTTTATCAAAGGCTGTTCCACTTTTTTCATGGGTATGCTGAGGATCTGCTGGCACTGTTCTATTTTTTCAGGGCATTCAATGATGAGAAAACGAAAAAAAGAATGTATTGCCGCCAGACGCTGATTTCGGGTAGCCGGTTTACAGTTACGTGTTTCTTCAAGCCAGTTCAAAAAGCGGTTTATCAGTTCACGGTCTAAAAGCTGAAGCTTTACTTTATCAGGTTGTATACTTTCCTGTTCTTTACAATAAATAAGCAAAAGAGAAAACGTGTCCCTGTAAGACAATTGTGTGTTTGCTTTTATCCCCCTCTGCGAAGGGAGGTATGTGGTCAAAAATCTTGTAAGGTAAAAACCAAAATCATATTTCTTCATTTTGCACCTCCGGAATCACAAAAGCACATTTTTCCTCTATTGTACTTAATAATTCAGGATAAACTTCAGCAGTGAGCCGAAGATATCGGGAAGTAGCACTGACAGATTTATGGCCTATATATGCGGAAAGCATAGGAAGCATCGCAGTGAGATCGTTTCCTCCGGTTACCCATTTTTGCAGCACGTGTACTGCGAAGGTATGACGCAGATCGTGGAGTCTTGGTCCCTGACCTTTTCCACCATGGGAAATCCCCATCACTTTAAGATAAACACGGAATTTCCCATAGATCGTATTCGGGCTGAGCATTGTATGATCCGGTGCCATGAAGAAATAATCTGTATCTTTGTCTCACCAGATTTTATCCGCATATTTTTGACAGACCTGTGTAAGGGATTCAGACATGGGGATCAGACGATCCCTATCCATCTTGGCTCCTTTTATTGTCAGGATACCATCTGTAAGATTTACATCCTTTACCTGCAGCTTTAGAGCTTCGGAAACACGTAATCCACATCCATACAGCATCCTGAAAATAACAGGCAGACAGTTTTGTATGTTTCTTCTGTCATCACAAAATTTAGTGTTATCAGCAGCTGCAAACAATGCAATTATCTGCTCATGCTTAAAAATATATGGAACAAAGGAGGCAGTCCACATACCACGTTGTTCAGGTAAAAAATATACCTCATAGCCAAGAGTGTACAGGTATTCACCAAACTGTCTCACACATGTCAGTCTGTGGGCACGGCTTTTGCCTGCCTCCCCTGCTCGGGGAGCTATCCAATCCTCTGCGAGTTCTTTGGTGATACAGACTTCCGTCAGATCATAATCGTTGCTGAATCTGCAAAAACGGGACATTACTTTCTCCTCGGATTGATATTTAAATCCAAGATTTCTTTTGAAAGATATGAAATTTTCTGCAAGTTCTTTAAATATGCCGCTCATTTCAGGTGCTTTATGCTCAGTTTTCATAACCGGATACCTCCAATGCACAGTTTCTAAGCTGTTCAAGATCAACCCTTAGATAAGCCATGGTGATTTCAGTACTTGAATGTCCAAGGATTTCGGAAATGACCGGAAGAGGAATTCTGTTTTCCAGAAGTCTTCCTGCCAGACTATGTCTCAGTGCATGCGCACCGTAATGACGCCCTTCCGTTTTAATTCCAGCCTTTAAAAGATGCCTGTGGACAGTAGAGCCGACAGCAGATGCTGTAAATTCATGTATAGGTGCCCTGTGTCTGACAAAAATATGATCCGAATTACAAGTCGAACGACCGTATTTCATGTATTCGATAATGGACTCACCTACATCTTTCAGAAGAGGCAGTTCTATTTGCTTTTTTGTCTTAATCTGATAGAAACTGATTTTATTTGTTTCCCAGTTAATGTTTTCAAAACGCAGATTTGCCACATCACTAGCTCTTAATCCGAGCCTTGCAATTAACAGGATAATTGCATAATCCCGCTTACCGCCGGGATTGCCGAGATCAATCCCCGCTAAAGTTTTTGAGACTTCTTCTGCTGTATAAACAGAAGGAAGTGTGCTGTTTTTGTTGTAATGAATGCAGGGGATCCTCTTATAGGTATCCTTGTCATAAAAACCATTTTTAAAGGAATATTCCAGAAAAAGTTTTACTGCTCTAAGTGTTGCAGCTGCAGTCGGTTTTGAAAAACAGGATAACGCTGCGATAAAATCATAAATTACAGAAATAGTGATTTTTTCAAATGAGCAGCACCCCTTTCCTTCCAAGAAATCAAAAAATCTTTCCAGATAAAGCTGTGTTCGTAGAATACTGTCTTCCTTGATGTTTATGCTCCTACGATATTTGTTGTAGCCTTCTACTGCCGGAAGAAAGACTTCCGGGAACTGGTATTCACGCTTACGTTCTTTGATCATAACGGAATTGTTAAGCTTAAAATCTGAAAGCATTTCCATGAATCTTAAAAAACATGGTTTCTTATTTCGAATGTCACTTGAAAGATGGTAGTGGTCTTCAAGAAATGACAACGCAAGATCCATGAAAAAATAGATTTCATTTTTTCCTGCAGCATAAGTTTTTAACTGATTTGTGATGCACTTAAAGGAGTACACAGTTCCTTTGGAATATTTTGCAGCAACAAGCCAGTCATAGGTCTGTTGGATGTGTTCGTCCAGTGTTTGTTGTTCTTCCATAATTACCTCCATAATATTTATTGACCGTGGTCTATAATAATCATGAAGTTTTATGCAAAGTTGTACAATCATAAAATGGCAGATTTATGGGATGTGCGGCTATGAACTTTTCATAATGACTTACTTTCCATAACCGACTCCGCCTTTCTGGTTTGTAATGGATATCACTTTACACATATGTTGTTCCTCCTGTATTCTTTCATCAAAATTCTTCATCACGGAATGCTTCCAGATATTCATCAATAAGATCCAGATTAACTAACACGATTCGTTTGACATGGTATACTGCTCTGGCATCTTTCGCTAACTGTTGAAATGTATGAACCCCCATGGAGTAAAGCATTGCGCCTTCTTCATAACGGACAAATTTCTTACGTCCTCCTTTGACAAGCTTTTCCAAATCCGGAACCTTGCTTCGATTATTTCCCATAACGCTTCCCCTTTCTCTTCTTTAATTCTGATACAACCTCAGGATTGTCTTCCAAAAAATCATCCAGAATATTCAGATCAACAATATCTGTCTTTCAAATCGGATAATTTGCTTCTGCTCTTTTTGCCAGTCTGACAAAAGGCCAATAGGACATCCTATAAATCTATGCTCCCTGTGTGTAATTTACAAATCTGCGTTTCTTTCCTTCCAGATATTTTTCCAAGTCAGGTGTTTTTCGTTTTTTCATGGCTTCCTCATTGTTTCCAGAAATTTATTTGGCAGGTACATGAAAGGATGTATTTTCTGCATATCATCAAAATGAATAATTGCATGCCTGACAACAAAAAAAGGACACCTTCCATTGGTATTTCTACCAAAAGAGAAGTGTCCCTTTATACACCTTATTTTTGAAAAATGCTCCTCAAAAATAATCAATATTTTACTTGTAAACAAATAAGTCAAACAGTTAAGAATCCATAGAGCTCCTTATTCTGTTTCCTTATAATCCATACATCATTATTTCAATCTATACAGCTCCAGGCCGTTTCATGTAGCTCCATGTCAATCCGTGGAACCACTTTTCCTGATTGGACGTCTATGACTACCAAACCGAACTCTTTTTTCTGGATTAGTACAGCTTTGCACCTGCCGGGATTCTGTCATTTACCATCAGAAGGTTCAGTCCTTCGTGACCGTCTTCCTCGTGTACTGCTGAGATCAGCATACCTTCGGAATCAACGCCCATCATCTTTCTCGGCGGAAGATTTACTATGGCAATACAAGTCTTACCAACCAGTTCTTCCGGCTCGTAATACTCATGAATACCGCTTAAGATCACGCGATCCTTGCGCTCTCCATCATCCAGTGTGAACTTCAGAAGCTTCTTGGATTTCGGCACTGCCTCACAAGCTAAAATCTTAACTGCACGGAAATCAGATTTTGCAAATGTATCGAAATCAACCATTTCTTCAAAGATCGGCTCGATCTTTACGTTGGAGAAATCAATCTTCTCAACAGCTTTTTCTGCAGCTGCAGGAGCTGCTTCGGAAGTCTTATTTGCCTTCTTGTCAGCGTCTAATGACTTCATTGTCGGGAATTTTTTTGATTTTTCTTCATTACCCTTCGTGATGCTTCGCTGTGCTATTTCTATTAAATTGTCTTCTCTTCATCACCATTCATGATGAATCATTGTCAAATCATATCTGTTGTCAATTTGATGTCATTTGGTTATTTCTGTTGTCAGATGAAAGGGTTCATAAGCCCTTCTTAAAATACATCCATTGTTGCAGCCAAATGTTCAAATGTTTCCTGTTTTTTCTCCTCTGTCGCTTCTGCATAGATATCCATAGTGGTCTGAATATCCTTATGCCCCATGATCGACTGGATTATTTTCAGGTTTGTTTCTCTTTCACAAAGCCTTGTGCAAAATGTGTGTCTCAAGCTGTGCGCTGAAAAATCCGGCAACAGCACCGGCTCCCGATGCTCTTTTTTTGCCTCTATTTCTTCTGTTGCGTTATAAGCAGATGAGATTCTCTTGATTGCTCGATTGACTGACTGGGCATTCATTATATTTCCATAACGGTTACAGAAAACAAAGCCTGTCATTCCGTCAATCTCTGCATCTGTCCAGCCATTTTCTTTCTGCTCTTCCCAGATCATTTCAAAAGCATCTTTCACTGTATCCAACATGGGAATCGTACGCATTCCGGCTTCTGTTTTCGGCGTCGAAATGTGATTTTCCGATGCCCGGTCTTCTCCTACCGGATAATACGTCAGATTATGATTGATGCTGATAATCCGCTTCTCGTAATCAATGTCTTCCCATCGAAGCCCTAAAACTTCTCCAATCCGGCACCCGGTTCCAAGAAAAATCGTAAAAATCGGCCACCAGTGAAAATAAATCGGATGCGCAGCAATATATTCCATAAATGCTCTCTGCTGTGGAATTGTCAGTGCATGTCTCACACCGGTCTTCATGCCTAAGTTTTTCTTTAATTCTGCCATGACTCCATCCGTAGGATTTTTTCTGATAATGTCATCCCTTACAGCCAGTTGAAAAGTTGGATGCAATAACGTATGAATGGTTTCCAATGTGTTAATCTTCAGTTCCTGCTTCTTGGTCAAATGATTATAGAACTGCACCACATCAGAATACTTAATCTCTGCTATATTCCGCTTTCCAAATGTATCCCGGATAAATCGGTCATACATATAAAGATAATTACTCTTGGTCGTTGGTTTCAGATTGTTTTTGAGACTCATGTAGCGGTCAAATACAAAATTTACTGTAGCCTTTCCGGCAACATAAATATCCAGACCGTCCATCTGGTCTTTCATGAGCTGTGCTTCTTTTTCTCGAAGCGTTACAAGGTCTTGTGCATAAACATACTTACGTCTTCCAAGGGGATCTGTATAAGTATATACATACCTCTCATCGGAACGTCTCTGTGATTCACCTTTCCGCAAGACTCTGCCTCGCAGATCTTTTCTTGTCTGTGCCATATAAAATCCTCCTTCAATAAAGGAAGGACTTCATGTTATTCAGGTCTGTTCAAAATTCTTTCCAGTCCCTGCAGGACAACTTCTGTCACAGTCATTTTGTGCTTTCCGGCATAATCGCAGATACGCTTATACATAGAATCTTCCACCCGGATACTCAATACTTTCTTTTTTACATTTTCCGACTTTGGTCTTCCTGTCTTCGCCATATCTGTTCTTATTCCTCCACATCTTCATTATAGTTTTCGTATGACAAAAAGTCAATCCCTGTTTTTCGTCCTTCCACAATTTTTTCTTCCCTACGCAATCCGGAATGTCTCCAGATACTTTTCAAATATCTCACAGTTTACAAGGGCAACCTTGTCAATCTTATACACTGCTTTGGCTTCTTTCGCCAGCTCCTGGAATTTCGTCAGCCCAATGCTGTAAAGCTCTGCCCCTTCCTGATAACGGACGAATTTCTTTGCTATTTTCTTTGTTTTCTCTACATCTTTACGTGCATATCCCATACACCGCACCTCCTTTTCTGCATGAAAAAAGCAGCTAACCTATTTTTCATAGACTAACTGCTCGTGTTAAGTTCCATATTCAGTTTTATTCTACAAATCCGACAGTGAAATTCGGTCGTATGCGCCATTTTTCTTATCTTCCGGGTGTGGCTCCAATCCAATAATTGTAATATCTTTCTGGTCTGGTCCATAAACCCAGTACATTCTCATTGCGCCACTGGTTTTATTTTCCAGATAAGATTGCCACACTTTCATTCCGTAACGTCTGGATAATGGCTCTATTTCATGGGTTTGAAGACTCGGATAACCCGGATCAGCCGACAACAGCTTTAAAGCCTTTCCCCATTTTTTATACAACTGTTCTTCCTTCTTTTTTATATTACCGGAACGATATTTCTCCTGCAGATCTAACCAAAGTTCCTGCATTTCAGGAATTCCCATTCGTATATTAAAATTCATCTCTCATTCCTTTTAAAAATCTGACAGGTCAATAGCCTGGGAAACATCGCCTCTTTTAAAATTGCTTACTGCACGATCCATATCTGCCAGAGTTCTGGCTGAAATGCACTCTGGCACTGCCAGTTCCCGAGGTTCCAGAATAATGCAGCCATTTCCATATTCTTTTACATTATAATACTGATAAGCAGCTCCTCTGAGAGTAATTCTTTTTTTGTTATCCAGATGGGCAACATAATCTTTCATTGCTTCCATTATCAACACCTCCTACGCAAGCATTTGTGTGGGAAATCCCACCTCTTATTATTATAATACGCTTTTCTATATTATCTGTCAATCTACTTTTACTTACTCCTGATACTTGAAAGTATTCATGCACCGGCAGACGGCAGGTGGCAGATAGGGTATCTATAAAAATCTGTATTTGCTTCGATGACTCTGCCACCCATCATTCTTTTAATCGAATACTATTCTCCTGCTTTTCATTTACTTGGTACTCCAACTCATTCTTCATTCGGCTTCTCACATCACGCATTGTCCTCCCGGATATTCCCTGCTCCTTTGCCTTTTCGTCTAATTCCCTGATTGAAATTTCTTTTTTATCAGCAAGCAGTTCCCTGATCAATTTTCTCCCTCGCTCCAGCTTTGTTTCTGTTGCTTTTCCTTCTTTTCCATCTAACAATTCATCTGCGGAAATCTCATAAGCTCCCACCCATCGAAATCCTTCTTCGTCTCCCAGTTTAAATGCCATTGTCTCCCCTGGTGGCGCTAGCGAGCTTTTTTCATGAATCAACACCCTTGTGGTTGGATCTTTTCTTACTTTTCCGATGAAAATCAAGCTTCGCACTGCTGCCATAATATCAATAGAACCAAGTCCTCGATAAGTGCTCTGTGTTCCGGAAGATTTATTCAGATGTCCGATCAGCACAATGGCACATCCGGTCTTCTCGGCAATCATTCCCAGTTTTCGGAACACCGGACGCACTTCATTTGCCCGGTTCATATCCACATCTGCTCCAATAAATGCCTGTACCGGATCAATGATTACAAGCCGCACTCGATTCTGTCTGACTGCTTTTTCAATTCGATCATCAGATAGGGTTAATGCTTCTTCCGTATCATCAATTACCATAACCCGGCTCAGATCTGCTCCTGCTTCTATCAGTCTTGGCTTGATAGTGTCACCCATACCGTCCTCTGCTGTCTGATAAATTACATTGAACGGTTCAATATCTTCCATATTAGGAAATAACTTTCGATTGGTACAAGCTGCCGTCAGCATCATTGCAAAATAAGTTTTTCCTTCTCCCGGATTGCCCTGAATGATTGTCAGTTTTCCAAATGGAATATAAGGAAACCACAACCACTCCACACTGGTCTGCTTAATATCTTCATAACATAACATCGGCACCAGTTCTTCTGCTTCTGGTACTTTTATTGTGATTGTTTCTGCGATTGCTTTCTTTCTGTCAGTATTTTTATCACAGAGGATTTCATTCCAGTCTTTTCGCGATGGTTTCAGACGAATTACACTGTATCCTTCTGAGATTTCTCCTGCCAGTTTCTCACAAGCCTCATTCCCTGCCTGGTCATTATCCAGGCACAGGAAAACAGAAGTAATCTGAGGGCGTTCAGAAAGAAAGGTCATCAGTGCCACACTGGAGACTCCACCCAGACTCAGGTAGCTGCGTTTCTTCCAGTCTTTGGGAAACAACTGAATAAAAGAGAGCAGATCAATGGCTGCTTCAAACACAAACAACTGATTATCCGTTCCTCTGTGGCAAAATCCAAAAGCTTTATCAGAACCGGCTACATCTCCACGATATTTCATTTCACCAGTTCCACGGCAATGTGCATATCTTGGAATACCATCTGCATCTCTGCCGATAAATACAACATTATGATGCTTCTTTTCTTCGTAAATATCTCCTCTGACAATCCATTCCATCACCAGATTTTTCTCAAGCTCTCTGCTTTCTGTCAGATACTTTACAATCATTTCATTATCTTTATTTTTCTCCGGTAATCGGAAGTCTTTTGACGGGGCGGGGCAGGACTTCTGCCTGCCTTCGCCTTCTTCCCCGATCAGCATTTTCACTGCTTCCGGGAATGTTGCATAATAAAATTCCATTACAAAATCTACCGGATAACCTCCTTTACTCTGACTATGCCGATACCATCGGTTTCCGGATATCGTTACACTGTCATGCTTTTTCCAACGGTATTCTCTGCCACTTTTTACCAACTGTTCTCCCTGTTCGTTCAGGAAAGAAACAAGATCGGTCTGGTTTGCTCTTGCAATCTGTTCTTCTGTATACTGCATTTTCATCATCCTTTCCTATCTGTCCTGTTGACAGACTGTTATAAACTCATCTCATGGTTCCGTTTTTCCCTCACTGCCTGTTGTTTTGCATCACGCTCTGCACACTCTTTCTTCTTTTCATCCAATTTTCTCAGAAGAGAAGTCTTCTTTTCTGGCTTCTTCTCCTGCTGATTCACCGGCTGTTGCTCTGCTTTACCGCTTTCTTCAAAAATATCTTCCGTCTGAGCTGCGTGAAATGCTGGGAACTTTGTCTGCTTCTCGCTTTTTTCTTCTGAACGCCCGGAAGTATCTGCTTCTGCCATTTCCCGGTCACGTCTGGCAATATCTGCACAGGTCTGTACTTTTTTCACAAAAGCCAACTCATCTTGATATGGCTGCTTATCTGCTTTCAGCTCTTCGATCGCTGTCCGGAGTTCTTCTTTTTCCCGTTTCCATCTGGCAGTTGGCACTTTTCCATTTTTATCCAGATGCTGTTTCAGCTCCCGTTCACATTTGCGATAGTAATTGATTTCTTTCTTATGCTGCTGGTAATATTTCTCCCTTCTTTTCTGAAAATAGAAACGGTTATATTCATCAATCAATGGCTGGTTTATCTTTATTACTTCTGCCATCTTTTGTAGATTTTCCAGTTTCTTTAACTGATCTCGCTTTTCGGAAATCTCTTTTTTACTGACTGATACAACACCATTCAGTTCATCAATCCGTTCCTTCAAGTCATCCATTGTCTCTATCTGATGTGTCTGAAGATAATTGATAGACTTTGCAAACTCCTGTAAGTTGGAGAGATTCTTCCCTCTCCGTTTCATCTCCGCATAGAAATTTGGGAGCGGTAGTCTGCCCTGTGTCTTTTTATCATAATAATCTTGCAGGCTTTCCAGAAGTGTAGGGTTCTGTCTGCGATCCAGTTCTACCTTCATTTCTTCATAAGCTGTCTTCATCCACTGAATGGATTCTTTCAAAGAAATAAACATCTGATTGAACTGTCGAATAGCTCTGTTCAGTTCCCCGATGATTGTTTTAATCCCCTTTTTCTCCATCGCCCGAACTTCATATCCCTCATGTATGGTCGGAATCAAGTCAATTCCCTGCTCTTTGTAAGAACGGTGATCAATTCTGGCTGCCATGTGGCACTCCCGGAATTTTTCATTTACTTTCTCCGTCCACGCTCTTCTCCATTCCTTTAAAAGCTCCGGATCATTCCACCCGGTAGTGGAAACAGCATTGAATATATCCTTCCCTTTAGCATCTTTTATCCGGTTTCCATCTTCATCCAGAACATATTCCCGTTTCTGCTTGTTGCCCCATCTTCCATCTTCTGTAAAAGGACGGATTGGAGCAAGTACATGAAAATGTGGATTATCTGGTTCATCCTCATTCTTTGATTTTCCCTCATGAACTGCCAGATCTACAATCATGCCATGTGCTACGAACTGCTCCCGGCAAAACGCTCTTGCCAGTTCTATATTTTCATCTAGCGTCAGTTCATTTTGCAAAGCAATATCAAAAGAATAAGCTAACTGTGCCCGTTTACTTTTCTCCACCTTTTCTACCTCATTCCAGAGTGTTTCCCGATCAGTCAGACGTTCCGGCACATATTCCGGCGTCAGAATTTCTGTGAAAACTACTCCAGACTTTTTTGTATAGTCATGCGTCTGTCCATAATAATCGTTATAAAGCTTCTGCCCCGAAATATACGCTGCGGAATTAACCACTGTCTGACCTTTTCCTCTGGACACCTGCTTTACCGAAAAATGATACAATGCCATTAACTGTCATCTCCTTTTTCTGCTCTTTCAACTGCTTCTGCAATCTGCTGTTGCTCTTTGTGTAAGGCTGCTATGTAAACCTGTCGCACAATACTCTTGTTGTAACTACTGTTCTGCAACTGTTCCATAACATCCTGAACTTCTTCCTGTTCCAAATCTCTGGATAATGGAAATGCTTTTTCAAACTCTGCTCCTTTAACGATCAATCTGTGGGAACGTTCCTTTCGCTCCACTATCCTTTTCCTCTGTTCAAGAATATTTTTATTGTGGATCGCATGTTCCAGTTCCTTTTTACTTTTTTCCATGTTGGCTCTCAGTTCTTCCAATGACATGGATTCATATTTCGGATTTTTTGCTCTGCTCACTTTCCTGTCCTCCTTTTTCTGTAAACAAAAAGAACCGGTCTTCTCATAAATGCCGATTCCTGGATATAAAAAACAGAGGTCGTTGTTTCACAATAAAGAAATACTGACCTCCGCAATTTTAAAATAGATTAGTTATTACAATAGGATAGGCTTCTTGCCGCAAGGGGAAATTATCCCCTTGTACGAAATCTATGATTTCGCTATATTCCCGGATTGAAATTCTTCAAAGTCAGGAATGGCACCGCAGGTCGCACGATACAGGCAGATGTAATTGCCTGTATAGAAGTGCGCTCTTAGCTTTGCTAAGAGAATTATGCCGTATCCGGCTTGCTATCTTTAATCTGTAAATTCCATCATCTCGTCAATAGTACAATCCATTTTCTTACAAATTTTCTCGACTGTTTCCATTGATACATATTGATTTTTTCCCATCCGGGCAAGGATATTTGCACTAATCCCGGTGAGGTGTTGCATTTCTATTCGCTTCATATTTTTATCAATGAGCTGTTTCCACAATCTGTTATAACTTACACTCATAAATAACCTCCACATTTTTATTAGACAGATTTCTGCTTTTATTAGTCAAACGGATTTTCTCCATCCTTCGCTTCCATAAATCCGTCTTTATCTGTTTTCGGAGTTTCTGATGAATCTGCTCCAGCACCGCTGTCCTTGTTCTGGGCAAATTCATGTTCTTCCACAATCACATCTGTGGTATAAATCGTCTTTCCATCCTTATCCTTATAACTGCCAGTGCTGATGCGACCACCGATCACAATCCGCATTCCCTTGTGAAGATATTTCTGTGCAAACTCTGCACTCTTACCAAATGTTACACACGAAATAAAATCCGCTTCCTGTTCACCATCACGTTTATATTTTCTGTTCACTGCCAGTGTATATCTTGCTACTGCCATATCATTATCTTTTCCGGCATATTTGATCTCCGGATTCTTTGTCAGTCTTCCCATTAAAATCACTCTATTCATAGTTTTTACGTCCTTTCCGGGTATGATACCCTTTAATCATTGTTATTAGTTACTTGTTGCATCAGCGGTCTATTGTGCGTTTCCCTGTCACCTGCAGCCGTCTCAGACTGCCTCTGCCTGCATACACAGGTCACTGATCATAAGGCTTTGATCAACCGCCCATCATCGGGAGTGTCATTATGATTCCGCTTGCTTTCAGAAAAAGAAAGGTCATGGCAGAACTCCTGGTAGGCTTTCAGGGTGCACTTATCAATTGTCAAGGTTCAACAAAGGAACATTCCAAAACGTCCTCTAATTACTAAAGTCAAATGACTTTGCAAGATGCAAAAGATTCGTGATATTTTTTTACATTTTTATCATTTTTTCTTTTACTTTCGTTAGTCCCTTCATATACTCTGTATTGGGAGCGACAAAATCGGACATGATTTTGGGAAATTTTGAAAAATAATTATTCCTCTACCTATAAAGCGTTGGAAATGGTATTTACCAACCCCTTTTTGCAAGTTTTTTGTACATAAATGAAATACTTCTTCGCTAGTTGCATATTCCAGAGAACGTGAGGACATGGATTTTCTTGAAAAATCATTTTTCCACTAATCACATGTGGCAGAATGTATAAAGTCAGATGATTTTGAAAAAAAGCAAAAAAATAGGCACTAACCACTTATGGTTAATGCCCTTTGGGGTAATCATTATTTTTCTTTTGTCAATTTCTGATACATTCTCATTAATTCAGCAACACAGTCTGCTTCTGACATTTTAATGCTAAATCCATAAGCATGCATCACTGCTCTGTTATTTGCTTTATGTGCTTTCAGTAATTCTGTTGGCATTGTCAAAGGATCATAAAGATCTGCAAGATTGCTATCTGTATAAAGTGCTCTAGCATTCAAGATAGCCTGTGCCGTTTTTCTTATCTTTTCCTTTTGATCATTTGTTGGAGAAGGCCAAGGGAAATTATTATAAACAATCATATTAGAATAACTATAATCACTCTTTAGTCGACCACATACTGCTCTGGTCCATGCCATATGAACATTGGACATTAGTATTCCAAACTCGTAACTTGTGGCTGACGGCATTGTAAAAAGTTTATCGCCTGGAATTATTTCTCCTTCAAGATAATCCATCGGAATATATCTTCTGTTTTGCGAAGACACCTTTGGTATTGCAATATATGGCGAATACTGTGCAAGTTCTTTCCGTTGTCTTTCATCAAGCAAAAGTATCAACTTTTCTCCAATCTCTCTGCCGGATTCAGATATATCAAATACAGCTAATTTCTCATATTTTCATCTCACAATTAACCCTATATATTTGCTGTGCGACGTTTTTTTTTCTTTTGCCGTCGAGTGGCAGATGTTTTATACTATGTCACTTTCATAAAGTTCTCTTTATCCTTTATTACTTTTCTGTTTTGTCTGATTTAAAAGCAAGATAACCAAAACAGAAATAGCTATACTGCATAGAATGTATGTCCAATTCAAATATGATAGATTGATTAAATTCTGTGCTGATTGATTTTTAATGAAGTTTGTGTATGATGCGTTACTCTTAATCGCTTCCATAACTCCTAAAACATTTATCGGGCTTAAATTGTATAAGTACGCACCAAATAAATATATCGCTATTTTTTCAACAATGGACGGTATTAAAATAGCCGATGCAGAAAGCCATAATGGACATTGCTTGTGGGATTTCTGTAAATATACTGCCCCCAAAAGATATGGCAATACCGCAAGGCAACAGCCCAAAATGACAATATTCTGATGAAGCCCAAAGAGGGCGAAGAATACACGGATAAAAAGATATGTTCCAAATATAATCAACCAATCAATGAGCAAGCCTTTTATTGGTGTGCGCTCTTTTATTGTTTCGTTTTGTAACTGCATTTCATTACCTCCCAAATGGACGCTCCACTTTCGGGAACGTCAAGGTTACAGTTGTTCCACCGCAAGAATTGTTTTTTAGCTCCACCGTGATAGACAGGTCAGTTGCCATTTTCTGAACAAGGTATAACCCCATACCCGTAGAACGACTAAGGTAACTGCCCGTATCTCCAGTAAACCCCTTGTCGAAAACAAAAGGTAAGTCAGACAACGGTATGCTTGTGCCGTTGTCTTTCATAGATAAAGAAATCTGTTCATTATCCGCACTATCAGCAATGGAAAAGAGAAGTCGAGGAGCAGGATTGTTCCCCGTATATTTCACACTATTGCTGATTATCTGTCCTAAAATGAACATCAAACCTTTTTTGTCAGAAATCACTTGAGCATCGTTTTCGGTATATTCAACAGAAAATCCAGCTTCTTCAAGAAGCGTTAAATTATCTTCAACTGCTTCACGACAAATTTCAAGAATTGAAAGCGGCTCAAAAAAGTAATCCTTATGAGTAGCCCCAAGCCTTGAAAAGTATAGAATTTGTTCTATATCCTGTCGGGTATGGTCGCGTACATACAGCATACGGGTATGAACCAAAGGGGACATTTCATCTTTTCGATTGTCCAGTAGCAAGGTCATAAGGGATAGCGGCTTTTTGATTTCATGTACCCAATTTTCAATGTAGTGTTGATAATCTGTAACTGTAATTTTCTGTTCGTTGATATATTCCTGCTGCGTCCTCAAATGCTGCCCCAATTCACAGATATAAGGGCGTAATACTGCGGGAACAGCTTCACACAGTAAGTATTCGTTGGTATCGTCTGGCTCCAATAGAAAACGCCGAAAAATAGCGTCTGTCTTGTTGCGTTTTCTGATTGATATAGCAAGCGGGATAGCAAGTGTGGCAAATGATACGAAAATGATCAATGCAACATAATTGATAAAATAATCTGGATTAGCCAGCCAGGCAAGGAATATAAAGAATACGTCCAAACAGGCAAGTGTGATAATCCATACACGATTAGAGGAAATATAGGTTAAAAATATTTTTAGCTTCTTCATAATCGCACCTGCTCTTTCAAGCGGTAGCCTTGTCCGCGTACTGTTTCTATCCGTTCTTCAAGACCAAATTCACGGAGCGTTTTCCTCAATCGCGTAAAAGTTACTTGCAGCGCATTTTCGTCAATGCATTCTTCCGTTCCCCAAAGCACGTTGCACAGCTCATGTTTGGTAACAAGATTAGGGCTTTTCTTCAAAAGCGCAAGCAATATTTTTCCCTCATTGGGTGGCATGAGGGAAGAACTCTTCCCCACATAAATTGTAAAGGTGTTTGGGTCAAGTAAAAATCCGTTCCCGTCCAGTAAGCCTTGCCGTATCTGTTCCTCTTTGCGTCGTAATAAATTTTTAATGCGGGCAAGCAGGCGCTCTATATTACACGGCTTTGTTAAGTAGTCATCAGCTCCCAATCCTAATGCGTGAAGTTCGTCCTGCAATTTATCTCTTGCTGTCAATACCAACACTGTTCCAAGCTGCTTTGCTTTTAATTCTTTGCAGATTTCAAAGCCGGAATGAAATGGAAGATTTATGTCGAGTAAAACCAAATCGGGGGAATACTCTGTAATTTCCGGTATTGCGTTTTCAAAATCAAATAACGAGGCTGTTTCATACCCCGACTTTCTCAATAAATCCGTCAGTTCTTCCCGCATATAAACATCATCTTCAACTACCATAATTCGTGCCAATACGACCACCTCCTTTCACGTAAGCCTGTTATGAATTAGGCTTGTAATTTATTTTTCCGATTTCCCGTGTAGCTGTCCGCGCAACAGCCACACCGTAAATTGCCATAATAAGAACGACAGTAAATGCCATAATAATCAACAACGGATAAGATTGCCCGATCCTTGTGCTGTCAGAGTATAAATGCTGCTGCATTGCATAAAGACCAACCGTACCACTTATACAAGCCAACATTAGGGGGAGTAGAAAATACCATAAAACTTGTTTATAAATTGACCGTTTTATCTGTTCTCGCCTCGCACCCAAAATTGAGAGTGTCAAATATCTTGATTTTGTCGATTGCATTTGTGTTAAGAATTGCAAAGCAAGCAATGCACACGCGATAATCAATAGCATAAAGCCCATATATAAAGTCATGTAACTCCCGGAGATAAGATAAAATAGTTGCCGCCCGAAATTATCAAGATAGCTTTCGTAATACAGACCGGACGGCTTCAGCAAATCGCGTGCTTCCATAACGGACAGCATCAGTCCGTTTGCTTCTACAATCTCATTCGGAATACAGAAATTCCAATATACAGAACAGGTGTCCGGGTCTACATAGTTATGATATATCTCGTCGGAAACAATCAATGCGGTTACAATTTTAACATTTTCATCAGCAGTAAGTCCTTTCATCGGTACAGACGGAACAAGTGTAACTGACTTTTTGTCAATGGAAATCAACGCATTACCGCTTGTCTGTGCGTTCTCTGCAATCCTGTCTAACAGAGCAACGGTATCTTCCTGTTCATCTTCTAAAAAGTCCGGGTTGAGGTAAAAAACAGCTTCGTCATTTTCAAGATTTATTTGCTTTTCTCCTGCGGCTTCCAACAGGCGATTATATGATGAAACTGGGAGCATATAAGGAGAAACACTCCCCGTATCAATAAATCCAAGCAGATTAAGGGCTGCGGGTTGATGTGAACCAAATTCGTAACTGGCAGCTTCTTGTGTCGCAGGGTCTATTACACCCTCTGGCAAGTTTTGAACAATCTCTTTTCTTAATACAGACCAGTCAACAAAGGATTTCATTTCCCCGGAAGCAGGACGTTTCATGTTCCCTGTTTCCATACGGTTAAGATTAGCTACATAAACTCGCATTTGGTCGTCGGAAAGGTATTGCTCAACATTCTGTTCTTCGCCCATTACTGTAAAATCATAAACAGCAGAAGTTCTTGTTAATTCATTCCCATGCGACATAATAGTTGCAGAACCATTTGCAATAAACATAATGGTAAGCATCATCAGAATAGACGCAACACTAATTGAAATATATTTATAAACAACATTCTCGTGAAGCTGTCGCAAAGTAAATACATAAAGTCCATTTGTCGCTTTCCGTTTGTTAGAAGCAGCTACTATACTTAAAAGCCGGGCAATGCCTCGGATAAAAAGAATTGTTCCAACAATTCCAAGCAGGACAGCAACAAGCAGCATTACACCACCGCCAGTCATGAAGTGTTCTATGACAACCCAGTATGCAACAAGTAAAACTGCCGTACCAATTACAAGGGATAGCAAACTTCCGTGTGTGCTGCCCGTGTGTTGTTTTTTTCCCATTTCTCCATAAAGCAGTTGGTGGACTTCTTTCTTAAACAATTTTCCGCATAGTATAAACAACGCCACACATTGGATGATTAAAAATCCCAATATCGTAAAGAAAACTGCGCTTAATGAAAAACTTGATTGATGTGCAATAACACCGTGTCCGACTAAACGTGCCGTTGCAAGGCTGATAACTTCGGATAGAAAACCACCGCAGATAAGTCCACCCAAGAGGGCGACAAGTGAAGTGATAAGCCCCTCCGTCATAATTTGCGTAAATAATCGGGTCTTTGTCATACCAAACATCAAATATAATCCTAGTTCCCGGCTGCGACATTCGAGCTGATACTTATTTGCAAATACTACAAGGAAAAATACAAATAATAATGCACAAACATAGACAGTAGGTAAAAGGTTTGTAAGCAGCCGTTCCACGGCATCGCTTTCAAGGCTGCTTAAAAAGCGTATAACGTCCTGCGCTCCGAGAGAAAGCACAATGTAAAATGCCGCTACCGCCGTTACCATTGTCAGAAAGTAAATCAGATTTTCATTGCGGCTACGTTTGGAATTTCTCCATGCAAGGTTAAAGAACATTTGCGCTCCCTCCTCCCATTTGCGCCATTACCTGTAATATGCGCGCATAAAATTCTTCCCGTGTTTCTGTCGGAACTTTGCGACGCAATTCATGGAAAATAACGCCGTCCTGTATGAACAAAATGCGGGAACAGAAACTTGCTGCGTTAGGGTCATGCGTAACCATTAAAATGGTACGTCCTTGCACTTGGTTGACTTCCTGTAATTTTTCCATAAGCAACCGTGCAGCTTTTGTGTCTAATGCGCCTGTCGGCTCATCAGCCAAAATAATATCTGGATTAGAAATCAAACTACGGGCTGCGGCTACACGCTGCTTTTGACCGCCGGACATTTGCGCCGGAAACTTTGAAAGAACATCAGTAATTCCAAGAAATCCGGCTATATCATTTAGGTGCTTTTCGGCTATGGAACTATCTATATTGTGAATGGATAAGGGCAACAGAATATTTTCTCTGCCTGTCAAATTATCAAGCAAAGCAAAGTCTTGAAACAGATAACCAATTCTATTTCCACGGTATTCCGCTAACTTAGCACCGTCAAAGGCACTTATATTCGCCCCGGAGAGCAAAATTTGTCCAGAGGTAGGTTTAATGACCGTAGCAATACAATTTAATAATGTTGTTTTCCCGGAACCGCTGGCTCCCATAATTCCCAAATATTCGCCACTTAGAACATCAAAGGTAATTCCGTTTAGTGCTTTTGTGGGAACGCCCTCTTTGGAATATGCTTTGTGCAGGTCGCGTACTTCTAAAAGTTTTTTTGTATAATCCATTCTTAACACCTCTTTTTTGTTCATACTTTTTTACAATTAAAATTTTACTACACAAAGCATAAATACACCACTTACATTTGATGTAAGGTTCCTTTGTTTGAATTTCACCGCTATTCTTTATGCTGCTTTTCATCTGTCACCAGACATTCTATCTTCTACAAAATATTCACTATATATCATAGTCGGTTGACCGAGTAATAACAACACACTATTTACCATCTATCATATTTATCCGCATTAAAAAAGGACGCAGGATTTCTCCCACGTCCTCACATCTATCTGGCTTTATCTTCTCTTACTTTCGGTGCTTCCTTATGTGCCGCTTCCTGCTTCCACCGGATCATATGGTTGGTTATGATAAGTTTCAAATAATCTTCCCCACTCAATCCCACGCATTTCACTTTCCACATCACTAAATACACCAGAAATCCAGTCTATCACACTTGTAAAATATGTTTTCAATTCCTGTATGTCTGTATCATGACGGTGCTGGCTCATATATGCTTCAACATCTTCATCTACCCCTTCACTATTTTAAATATCTTCGGTAACTATCCAGAACTAAATCTGTAACACCGCTTTTATAGATTTTACGGATATCAACAATCTGTTCATCTTTCAGAAGTTTCAACCAATCCAGTAAATCTTTTCTGCTGTTTGCGAAATTGCAACATCTTCCATCAGCATATTCAATCCTGTATCTCATACGCTCCTCCTATACATATACCAATTCACTCAATACAATTTCCTGCACACGATTCTCGACATTATTACACTGTCGCACCCACTCCATAGGATTACATGCTTTTAATTCCTCTGTAACTCCCTCCGCACTTCGTATTTGTGCCTCAATCAATTCATACCGTTCCTGTGCCTGTTCATTCAGATCTGCCAGATAGCTGTCCAATTTCCCAGTCAACAGAAGATAAGAATACATACCTGATTTATAGTTTTTCATATATTCTTTTCGAAGCATTCCCCAGTACCCAATCGGTCTGGTTTCTTCCGGTAATGATAGCACTGGCAGGTAATAATCTCCTACCAACACATAATCTAATCCATTCCTGTCATCATGTAGTATTTTTCTCTGATTGCTCATGTTCTTCTCCTCCATCAAATCTTTCTCTTCTCTCTCAGATATGCTTCAAATATACTTCTTCGAATCAACACCTTTTTCCCAATTTTATATACTGCCCCTGCTTCATGTGCCATACGGACAACGGGTTTGATTCCCAGTCTGTAGTATTCGCACGCCATGTTATAGGTCACGTAATCATGGCGCATAAATTCCAGATCTTCATCATCGATTTCATCTGAAAACATCCATACATTACCGCTCATCCGTCTTCTTCTCCTTATCATTTCCTGTTGCCGGTTCATGAAAACGCTCCAGATAGTCATCAAAAATATCCCGGTTAATCAATACGGTTCCATCTATTCTGTAAATTGCACCTGCATCACTGGCGAGTTCAAAAAGTTTCTTATGAGAAATGCTGTAAATAATCTCTGCCTGTTGATAACGCAGATACTGTCGGCGTAATTTTCTAAGCTGCTCTGGTACTTCCTTCATACTTGTAATTGGTTTATAACTTTTACCCATGATGTTTTCCTCCAAAATTAGATTTGCTGTTTTACAGAAGCTGACTGCCGGGATATAACTTTCCAGGGCCGAATCATCAGACGCGCCACTGGCGCCTCTTTGATATGCAACGCAAAAAAGCACCTCTTAGATTAACTCTAAGAAGTGCTCTTACTTCATTGCCAAACCTGTGTCCTTTCACCTGAAATTCGTCATGCTTCATAACGATTCATTATTATCCCAAATTTTGTTGTCAAATTGTTGTCAAATGCGGTCTGACATCATGGTTTTAGACATTTAATATTTAATTTTAATACAGCTTTGCACCAGCCGGAATGTGGTTATCAACCATCAGAAGATGAAGTTTTTCTTCGCCCTCTTCCTCATGAATTGCACTGAGAAGCATTCCACAAGATTCAATTCCCATCATGGCTCTCGGTGGCAGGTTGGTGATTGCAATTAAGGTCTTTCCAACCAGTTCTTCCGGCTCGTAATAAGCATGAATACCGCTTAAAATCGTACGATCTGTGCCTGTTCCGTCATCCAGAGTGAACTGTAACAGCTTCTTGGATTTCTTAACTGCTTCACATGCTTTTACCTTTACAGCTCTGAAATCAGACTTGCTGAAAGTATCGAAATCAACCATTTCTTCAAATAATGGCTCAACTTTTACTTTGGAAAAATCAATCTTCTCAACTGTTTTTTCAGCCTCTGCCGGAGCTGCTTCGGAAGTCTTGGAAGCTTTCTTGTCAGCGTCCAGTGACTTCATTGTCGGGATTTCTAACTGCATACATCTTATACAATTTAATTCCCTTTATTAAAACACTTTACAGCCTTTCATCATTTATTCTCTAAACCTTTAGAACTGATTAAGGCTCTTTAATTTGTCGTACTCTTGTCGTACTATACAAATTTTGTCGTACCTCCTCAGCAAAACTAAATCAGACTCTTTCCTAAAATACATCTAATTTTTTTGCTAATTCCTGCATCGACTCATGCTTTTTTGTTTCTGTAACTTCTGCATAAATGTCCATCGTAGTTTCAATATTTGCATGTCCCATGATAGACTGAATTACCTTTAAATTTGTCTCATTTTCACAAAACCTCGAACAAAAAGTATGTCTCAAATGATGACATGAAAAATGCGGTATAAGAATCGGCTCTCTCTTTTCTTTGGCAGCTTTTAGCACCTCTTCTACATTATATGCTTCGTATATACGCTTAATTGCTCTATTGATAGCCTGTGGATTATGTACATTTCCAAAACGATTAGAAAAAACAAATCCAGACATTCCATCAATTTCTGTTTCATTGAACCCGTTTTCTTCTTGAAATGCATACTCTCTTTTAAGAGCTTCATAAACTGTATCAAGTATAGGAATCATTCTTATGCCCGCCTCTGTTTTAGGTAATGATACGGCAAATGAACAAATACCATGTCCCTTATATTCCCTGCTATAATAAACCAAACTATGATTGATACTAATTATCCGCTTCTCAAAATCAATGTCATCCCACCGGATTCCAATCGCCTCACCTATTCTGCAGCCAGTGCCAAGTAAAAACTTGAATAATGTCACCCAGCTTTCAAACCTTTCATTATTCTCTATGTATCTTATGAAAGCTCTCTGTTGCTCCAAGGTTAGTGCATGTCTCACACCATGATTTCGCCCCGGTAGCTTTTTTACTTGTGCCATTACCCCATCACTCGGATTAGTTCTGATAATATTATCCCTTACTGCTAACTGAAAGGTTGGATGTAACACCGTATGAATAGTCTCCAGCGTATTCACTTGCATTTTCTTATCTTTCAATAAGTATTGATAAAATTGTAGGACATCTGAAAACTTAATCACAGCAATCTTCTTTTTGCCAAACCCATCTTTCACGAAACGATCATACATATATTTATAATTCGTTCTTGTTGTTTCTCTCAATTCTGATTTTGTAGAAATATATCTATCAAAAACAAAATTAACTGTTGCACTGCCTGCAACATAGGTGTCCAGACCGTCTAGCTGATCTTTAACTAACTGTTCTTCACGTTCTCTTAATGTCTTAATATCTTTTGAATAAATGCTGCGTCTTCTGCCTAATGTATCCATATATGTATACACATACTTTCCATCGCATTTACGTTGTGTTTCGCCTTTTCTTAATACCCTCCCTTTTCTATCCTTCCTTGAATATACCATTTTTCTCCTTTCTCAAGGAAAGAATTTTCACACTTAGCTTCTTTGGGAATCTTCCATTGCATACTGCAAATCAATTCCTTTTTGTAGCACTTCTGTTACGGTCATGTCATGTTTGGACGCATATTCTCTAAGTTTTGTGGCTTCTTCCTCTGTCAGTTTCAATCCAATCAACGTATTTTTCGGATTCGCTGACTTTGGTCTTCCCATTTTAGCCACATCGTACACCTCCATCCATTTCTCCTTTATTATACTTTTGGTTTAACCGTAAGTCAAGTGTATTTTCCTTTTCTCTGAAAATCTTTCCTTATCAAAAATAATTCTTTTACTGCACCCGGAATGTTTCAAGATATTGATCAAAAATATCTAAGTCAACCAATACCATTCTGTCTATCTTCAAGATGGCTCCCGCATCCTTTGCTAATGTCTGAAATTTATTCATTCCCATACTGTACATTTCTGCACCCTCTTTATATCTGACTAACCTTTTCTTTTCCACTTTTTTTGTTGCTCTTTGCATATTCTTTTATTCCTTTTCTCTCTATATTAATATAAAAATTCTGCAGGCGGCTGTCGGGAAACAGCCTCATTGGAATCACACCATCTTTTCAGACCGGGCAGCCATCCCGGAAGTATCATTATCAGAAACAGTGTCTTCGCCACAAAGTTCCCACACTCTGCCTACAGCCAGATATGAATCGCTCATGTCAATTTCTCATAAACACGTATTCACGTACTCCAACCTTGCGACACGGTGTCGCAAAGTTACCATCATGACATTCATGGCGTATCCGCTGCCAGGCTATACTGTTTCATTTGTCCCGCAGAATAAAATATTCTGTTATCAAGGTGCAATTTATTTCTTAAAATCAACTTTTATACGTTAAATGTCTCCTATCAGAAGCCAGCAGAAAGGGATACTGGTTTCCAGTCATTCTTAACGTACTATTTTAAATTCTAAAATCGTTTTCAGCAGTTTCGCTTCTAATCTGTCACGCAGAGTTTTATCTACGCAGTAATGAACGTTTCCATATTCATCATACATTTTTCTGGTTGCCAGCTTTGCTATGTAGCCTTCATAATGTTTCATTACCGTATTAATTGCCATAACATTACCTGTTGTAGCATCCTCAATAATGCAAAATGGAAGCAGCCATTTTTCTTCTGTATTTTTATTTTTTACACTCACTTTTGTTTTCCTCCATTATCTGCTTCAGCAATTCCAATGAACGTGTCCGGTGCTCATGCACCGTACTTCTAACAAGATTCATTTTCCTTGCAATCGCAGCATCACTCATCTCCATAAAATATGACAGCAGAATTACTTCTCTTTTTCTATCCGTCAACGCATTCAATGCCTCTGCCAGTAAAGAACTTTTCACTTTCACATCATACTCACATGTTTTAAAAAAGTAGGATGTTTCATTATATTCATCCACTACTGACAGTTTCCCTGTCTGACATTCAGATAGTTCTGAAAACAATATTTCATGTTTTCTCCGATAATCCATATGCCTGTCATAATCTACCACTTCGCCATCCAGCGCCAGTTTGCACTTTCGATCAAACTGATGCCTGACCGTTGTTTCGTCATAGGAAGAAGATTGCTCCATAGAGTTCACCTCCTTCCCGATCGCAAGATATGAGCAAAGGTCTTTTCCCTTTCACCCATATCCCGTATGGAAAGTACGCGATGTTCGGGTCTGGAAGAATTTTTTTATCTTTATAATAAGAAACGCCTCCTGAGCCGAAGCCTAGCAGACGTTTTTCATTACCGAAACAGTGTTGCTTATAAAAAATAAACGATTCTTTTATCCTCAAATAAAATAAGCGGAAATAATAGATTTCGTCTACTATTCCCGCTTATTATCTCTTTTCTATTTTGTACTTTACTGCCCCAATATATTGTGAGATCAAAACTACTGCCATTGTCACTGCAACCAAAGACACTATTGCTTTCATCCCGGTAAGTGTACAAATCCCCGCAAACACATATATGCCCACAATAATTTTTACAGCTACCTTTCTGCAGTGTTTTTTTTCATCTGCATCAAGTTCTCGGTTAATGCTTTGTACCGGAGCCATATTCCAAATTAGAACACTGCTCAACACAATTATTCCCCACGCAAGATTTAAAGGTTGTGTATACAAACGATTAACAACCAGTACCAATGTCTGCACAGTGACAGAACACATAAAGCAGGCACCAAAGCTGTTTAGATGCACTCCACCAACAAAACTGCGCAACATCATAAAAATTCCTGTAACCACTGCAAATTCCGGAATCATATGCAAATATACCGCAATTCCAAAACAGGTCAAAAGACAGCTCAACATTTCAAGTCCTATTTGAAACCCATATTGGTATATTTCATATGATTCCTCTGGAACAGCACCAGATTTAACAATATAACCTGTCAGTTTTTCAGAAAAATATTTCATGTTACATCTTTTTCATTTTCTTCAGTGCTTCCGGCATTTTAGGCTGATGGAAGATATAGCAGCACGCACTGTCCGCTGACATTTTTCCCAGTTTCAAAGATACATTTGCTAATGCTTTAGCTGACTGTTTTTTTACATTTTTAGAATTCATAATTTGAATCTCCTTTCAGTTGTTTCCTCTACACTACTACAAAAAAACACAAATTTGTCTTTCTTGTAAAAAAAACGAGTGTTGATGTAACTTTTTCTATTTCTCCTTAAAATAAAAAGTAGCGGCGAAATTTATATCACTACTACTTCTCTTTTAACCCATATTTTCCTAAATACCAATTCCATCGGGCAATATCTTCTATTTTCTTTCTATATTCCTCTGAACTTTTGGCTATTTCTAAATAGTCATAGGCACCCGCCATTAACGTTGAAAAAATATTCTGCGGTGTTCCTTCTTCCATCAGCGTAAGGATTGGTATCCTTTGTCCCAGCCTCCCCTTTACCTGAACAATTGTTTTAAATGTACCTTTCTTAACCATTTCTTTATCAAAGTACATAATAACTATATCCGGATACGGATATAACTTTTTTTCCAAGGACTTATAAGTACACCATGTTAATTTATATCTTCCGTCTATTACACTATTTGTCAAATTAAAGATTTTCTCATCATCACTGAATAATAATACTTCCGTCATACCGCACCACCACAATACCATTCTAAAAAAATCATTCGCCATTTCCCCAAAATTATCTTTTTATTTTATATCTTTTTTCCATAATACAAAATATACTGTAATAATATCGACTGTTGATGTAATTATTCCTGCTTTCCATATAACACTACTCTGATTAAAAAACGGTTTGCCACATCATCATCAATCGTAACCACTCCATGATATTTGGCAGCAATTCGATATACGGATGAGAGACCTACCCCATGATTTCCCGCATCTGTTTTTGTAGACTTTAACCTTTTATCTTTCGTCTTTATAAGCACACCTTTGTAATTATTTTCCACAAATAGCAGCAAGTTATTTTTATCATATTTCATGTGAAACCTAATGTACTTTTTACCCTCCGCTTTTTGTGCTGCCTCTACAGCATTTTCTAATAAATTGCCCAGTATCAGGCAAATATCCGCACCCCTAAACGGCATTTCCATAGGAATATTTAAATTTACGGAAAAGTCTATTCCCACTTTCTTTGCCTCAACATACCAATATCCAATCAATGAATCTATAACAATATTTCCACTGTTTGTAACTGTAGATGTCTTTATTCCACCTTCTTCCATTATCTCATTGACAAATCTAATAATTTTTTCATTATCTCCATTTTCTGCATATGCAAGAATCGACACAAGGTTGTTTTTCATATTATGTCTTACATCTCTTAATCGAAGTATTGACAGTTCTCTCTCCTGCTGATGTCGTTCACACAAATCTAATTGTTGTTCATAGACAGAGGTCATTCTTCTTAGCTGCAGATCATCCGCCAATTTTATATAAATATAGAAAACAAGAACATTCACGCCTAACAAGATAACGGCAGTAACTGCAGATTGGATATTTGCACGATCACTATGGAGCCTATACCCAAACATAAAGATATTATTCATAATATAAATGCTACCTATCGGAATCAATACAAGCATAAAACTATATCTCACTGGAAGCTCTTTAATTTCATCTTTTGTAAATACTGCAAATTCTGCTCGAACGGTACGCCTATTCTGAAATCAGCGGTACATTCATTCTGATTTAGCGGTACGCGTTTTCTGCTCAAAACGGTACGTT